>JBDKTO010000051.1 GCA_039680175.1 Veillonellales bacterium
CCGTGTCCTCTTTTGGGGATACGCACAGCCAAATTCCACTCGGGATACTGCTTGATTAAATGAATACAATCGCCTGTGGCAAAAGCCATAAAAGAAATATAATGCGTCTTTGTCATGGGGTGATCACTCGTAATGTACCAATCGTCTTCTATGACTTGAACAGACAGTTTTTCACTTTCTTCCGCTTTTTTTAGTGCCTGAGCAGTCAGTTTTTTACCGCAGCACGAAATTTCTGCTTTGCCGGTGCAAAGTGAGATGTTATTGCATATTGAACAGATATAATATTTTGTGTTTTTCATATTGCCTCCTACAAAATCATTCGGGGTCATATCGCCGACTAGTAATTTTTGTGTATCAACTCTGAGAAGGTCTGAAAGTTCTGGAATAAGCGAAATATCCGGGCATCCCAAACCACGTTCCCACTTGGAAACGGTTTTGTCGCTGATGTTCATTTTATCCGCAAGCTGTTTTTGCGTCATATTGCATTCCTGACGCAAGGTGCGGATTATGTTTCCGACTTTACTGTTCTGCATTATTTTGTCCCTCCACGTATTAAATTGTACAAAGATTTCATCTGTTATTCAATCAACTCTCCGTAGAGTTGTTTGTTGTATTTTTATGTAAAATATAGTAATATAAATTATACAATTTTGTAGAATCGGAAGAACCATCCCATTGAGTCAGTTTAAGAAAATTTGAGCATGTAGGTAGAGGTTCATGAGGTTCATCTGGAGGAATTAATGGGAAAGAACAAACTTGCACTTGTTGCTCCTATTCTGAAATGGGCAGGAGGAAAGAGACAGCTCATTCATGAAATTGAAAAATATATACCAAGGAAGTTTACAACTTATTATGAGCCCTTTGTTGGGGGAGCGGCGGTGCTTTTTTATACTCAGCCCCCAAAAGCTGTAATTAATGATGTAAACGCTGAATTAATGAATTTATATCAAGTAATAAAAAACGATGTTGATGGATTGATTGAATCCTTAAAAAATCATAAAAATGAGGCAGAATATTTTTATAAAATAAGAGAGTTAGATCGTGATAAGAATGTATATAGTAGATTAACATTAATTGACAGGGCATCAAGGATTCTATTTTTAAATAAAACGTGTTACAATGGCCTTTTTCGGGTTAATAAAGCTGGAGAATTTAACGCTCCGTTTGGAAACTACAAAAATCCAAATTTGGTAAATGAGATTACTCTTAGGGCAGTTAGTAATTATTTTAATAAAGCAAATATAGTGTTTCTTAATGGCGATTTTGAACAAGCGGTAAGAGGTATAAGAAAGGGAAGTTTTGTTTATTTAGATCCGCCATACGATCCTGTTTCAAATAGCGCAAATTTTACAGGATATAATAAGGGCGGGTTTAATCAGGCAGAACAAATACGACTTAAGAAATTATGTGATTCGTTACAGCAAAAAGGCGTAAAATTTTTACTGTCTAATTCGGATACAGGTTTTATAAACGATTTATATAAGTCTTATAAAATTGAGGTTATTCAAGCTAGACGAGCTATAAATTCAAAAGCTGACTCGCGAGGCGAAGTTAATGAGGTTTTGGTGAGAAATTTTGAGTAGTACGAAAAATGATATTGCCTGGGAAAAGTTATTTAAAAGCCATAATATTTTAAGCGAAGTTCAACGAAATAGGAGTTTTGAAATTTCAGCTGCACAGATTAATCAGGTACGTGAAGCTCGACTTATGACTAAATTTGATCATAAGATAAATTTGCCAAAAATTTTTACGGATAATAAATTGTCTATTTTACCGATTACACGGGGCAGTTATGTAATATCCCAGTTTGAAACGTATAAAAAATTTGCGGAGATAGACTCTGAGCTTATAAGAGTATCTCTTCCTGAATACCTTCAAAGCATTGATTATGAGAATATAAATAGTGAAGCAATGGCGATAAATTGTTCTTTTGTTTCAGGAATACTTGCGGATTTTGTTGAAGATGAAGAACTGCTGCCTACTGTTAGCGGGAGGATGGGCTCTAGTTCATTTAGCTTTAATATTAGGAATATGGAACTGAAACGGGATGTTACTATAAATGTTAAGAATTCTCAGATTGAAATTGATGGTGGATATGAAGGGCTTAGGTATTTAACTTTACTTGAAGCGAAAAACGCTATTTCAGATGATTTTCTTGTTAGGCAGCTATATTATCCATATAGATTATGGGCTGGTAACGTAGCAAAAAGAGTTAAGCCTGTCTTTATGGTTTATTCAAATGGGGTTTATTATTTGTACGAGTACCAGTTTGAAAATGTAAATAATTATAATTCACTCGCTTTAATTAAGCAGAAACGTTATAGTATTGAAGCTGTCGAAATAACTTTGGAAGATATTTTACAAATAATGGGGAATATTCAATTTGTTACAGAACCAGAAATTGCCTTCCCGCAAGCAGATAATTTTAATAGAATCATCAATTTATGCGAGTTATTATTCCAGAATGAAATGACAAAAGACGATATTACTACAAACTATGATTTTGATCCACGGCAAACTAATTACTACACTGATGCAGCGAGATATTTAGGTCTCATAGATAAGAAAAGGGACAATAGCTCAATCGTTTTTTATCTAACCTATGAGGGGGAAAAGATTCTTAAGTTAAAATATAAGGTTAGACAACTGAATTTTGCGAGATTAATTTTGAGGCATAGGCCATATCATGATGTTTTAAGAAAGTATTTAACTACACGAAAGATGCCTTCAAAAGAAGAAATTGTCCGCAGTATGAGAGAATCCGGACTTTATAATATTGAAGCAGAAAGTACTTATAAAAGAAGGGCATCTACAGTGGCGGGATGGATAAATTGGATTTTGAATTTATCAAGGTGAAAAAAGCAAGGGGACGCTCAACTCGCTTCCAATCAAGAGCTAAAAGAGGGAAGGCGGTTCCTGTTCCTTTTCAAGAAAGGACAAAGGCACAAGTATACTCCGGCAGAGCAGTAAACATCCCAGTTGATGAAAATCACTCTTTTGGGGGATATATTAGAAACGGAAATTGTTTTAAACTGAACACAGTAAGTTATTTTTTTGTCTTAATAAGAGCTTTTATGGTTTGCGGGCAGGAAACTAAGAAATAATTTTGCATGAGGGGTGGTCCGGAAATGTTTGATGACTGGATTATTTGGGGATCAGTAATTGCCTTAAGTATCATTCTAATAGTATCCGCCCAACTTATTCGAAAAACATCTCATTCGTGTCACCGCAAAATTAAATACGTACATGTAAACCATATAAAATTTAGAGGTTTATATCATATGTAGCCATAATAAGAGGCGATAAAAAACATGGCAAATTTAATGACGGTTCGCGATAGGTATGCCGCAAATAAATTCAGAATGGATATCTTTTTTGTTTATGATTCCAAGCAACATATGATTTTCTTTGATATCCAGCCACAGTCAATGCCATCTGAGCATAATTTAATGCTCTTTGTATCCAATGGCATTTTAAGTGTTTCTACGATTCCCCAAAGGCACTTGTATGCTGCCAAGCGGTCAACTATTTTTGCCAATATCATAAAAATTATTAAACGATGGATAATTGATTGTAAGGTAAAATGATAAAAGCACGGGGACGTTCATTTTGCTCCATTCCCGTTCATACATTAGTTGTCTAAGGAAGAGAGAGATAGTTGTAAAAAAGGATTATAAGTGATAGTGCTGAATTTAAAAGCGTAGCAAAAGTTTTGTATTTGTTGGGGAACATATAGGTAGACTCAATTGGCCTGTTGATTTGCCCGTTTACTGTTATTGTTGGGAGGAATGTTTATGGCTCGTTTTCTTCCAGTTGCGTTGCTTCTCATACCTTTGAGCGTGATGGCTGAATTCCTGCAGTGGGGCCCTGTTCCGGTATTTGTGATTGCCTGTCTGGCGATTTTGCCGTTAGCGGTTTACATGGGCTTTGCCACCGAAGTACTGGCACTTTACACTAATCCTAAAGTCGGCGGATTTTTGAATGCGGCTTTCGGTAATGCAACCGAACTCATTATTGCTTTTTTCGCTCTTAAACAAGGTATGTTCGATGTTGTCAAAGCATCTATAGCCGGATCCATTCTGGGGAATTCCCTGCTGGTTCTGGGTGCCAGTATGGTTGCCGGCGGCGTGCGCAATGGCATACAGCACTTCAGCCGGCAGGCGGTAGAATTGTCGACTACGCTGTTGACCTTTGCTATCATCGGGTTATGCATACCGGCTATATTCCTTTATACGGTCCGGCCTGAACTGGTGAATAGCTGGACATATGAGCCGCTCAATCTGTCGATTGCCGCAGTGATGCTGGTGATCTATCTGCTGGGCATGTACTTTTCTTTTCGCAATAACAGCGACATGTATGGCGGTACAGGGCATGGTGAGGAACAGCCTCGCTGGCCGCGAATGAAAGCGATCCTTATTCTCCTGGGTTCCACCTTGTTCATTGCCTGGGAAAGCGAGATTTTAGTGAGAGCTATTGAACCAATGACCCAGGTTTTGCAGATCAGCCCGCTTTTTGTGGGAATTATCCTGATTCCCTTCATCGGCAATGCGGCTGAGCATAGTACCGCGATCTGGATGGCGATGAAGAATAAGATCGATATTGCTGCCGAAATCGCCATTGGTTCTAGTCTGCAGATTGCGCTGTTCGTGATGCCCTGTCTGGTTATCGCCGGAGCAGTTATCAATCATCCCATGAGTCCGGTATTCAATATTTTTGAAATTTTTTCTTTGGTGATTTCGATTGTGATTGTGAACCGGGTTGCAGGGGACGGGAAATCTAACTGGCTGGAAGGACTTCAACTTCTGGCAGTTTATTTTATCATTGCCGCCTGCTTTTTGTGGATCAATTAAATGACATACGGATTTAAGTGTCAGATTGCGATTTGCTGCTCAAAATTTACTATTTAAAACCTGAGGTGAATCATTATGGGAATTAAACTCAGCCAAGAAACACAGAAAGTTTTAATCAGCAGCATACAAAAGTTTTTTTCGGAAGAATGTGACGAAGAAATCAGTGAGTTCAAAGCCTCGATTTTTTTGGATTTTATTTTGAATGAGGCAGGAGTATATATTTACAATCAGGCTGTTTCCGATGCCTATCAGCTCATGAGTCAGAAAAATGAGGAACTTTTTTCACTTGAGAAACGTATTACAGGGAGATAATTTGCCGGAAATAAAGGAAATCCTAATTTTTACAGCGAACTTACTCTTATAAATCTTTCTTCTAATAAACATGTGAAATGAGGAGTGGCGTCCTATGGAAATTGACCGGAGCATAGCGGGAAAAATTGTCGATTTTATTCTTGCACAAACGGGATTCCATACGATTGTATGTGATACCAGCGGGACAATCATTGCAGATTCGGCTAAAAAAAGAAACGGAATTGTTCACAGCGGTTCGCAGAAAATTTTGCATTCCAGTATTGATTTCATCACAATAACGGAAGAAGACGAAGCTGCCAGCAACGGCAAACTGAAAGCGGGAATTCATTTGGCGATCAAAGACGGCGCCAGTAAAATTGGCTCATTCGGTATTGCCGGCAAGATCGACGTTGTTGAACCTGTCGCCAAAATTGCTGCTGGGCTCATCAAGTCCAAACTAAATGATAACCAAACCCGCATCATGATTCTTAATTCCATCCACGAAATGAATACTGCAATAGAGCAGGCAACTGCCGCTATCCAGCAGTTGACGGCGTCGTCGGAACAATTGGCCGTTGCCGGACAACATGCGGCTGAGATTTCCAGCAAAGCCGGTCATGATATCAGCAGTTCCACCGAGATACTCGAAATGATTAAACGAGTAGCCGGACAAACAAATCTGCTTGGCCTTAATGCGGCGATTGAGGCGGCCCGGGCGGGAGAGTTGGGACGGGGATTTTCCGTTGTGGCCGATGAAGTTAGGAAATTATCGGATGAGACGAATCACTCGGTGAACAAGATCAACGATATATTAAACAGCATTAGTGCGACTGTGACGCAAGTTATTCAAAATACCCAGGAAAACAGCGGCATTATCCAGGAACAGGCGACAACCACCCAGAGTATCGCCCATATGCTGGAAGGCATAGAAAGCAGCAGTAAGAAACTTATCAGTCTGGCTCAGCAACTGTAAAGACGCACTCCCTGCTCCGTACCGGGTAATGGAATGCGGCGGTGGAAATAGACAGTAAACGTAAAAAGTATAAAATCTAAAACTTGACAGCAACGGGGGTCCTTGCTACAATGTAAAAAAGATAGATTTGTACTATATTTTTACAAAAATGATTATTTTAATTGTCTTATGCTATCCGTACAGTATAAGTACGATAGACCGAAAATATTATTTTGCGGCGATGGAGTTCGCCTTGGAAGCGTTTTAAGCGCTAATGACTCCTGCAGAACGAATCTGCAGGAGTCATTAGCGCTTTTTAGACGGTTTGGAGAATTTATAATAGGTTATTTGCTGCTTATGCAGTGGATTAATTTCGTCGTGAGGGCATTTTTCATGATAGAGGTTTAATATATGGGCTCTCATGACGAGGGGGGGATTTTGTGAAGCTCCACAGTATTTTATTTGGGGAAATGGCAGACAGCAGGATAACTGAAACGGAAACAGCAGAAGTTCCAGATTTTTTTAGTGATTTAATTCTTGACCAGATTATCGATGCGATCACGGCTGATAAGCAGGAATATCATTTAAAACCGTTTTTTTACACTCCTTTGCACGATATAAATCTGATTCGATATCGTTATGAAGTTATGCAGGATCTGGCAGACAGAAACCTGTTTGACTGCATCAAAGCATTTACAAGCAAGATGAGCTGTATGCGGGAGCAGCTTGTTCAGGCAGATAAGCTCCACTATAAGTACCAAAAAGAAAGCTGGTTTTTGGCTGCGGTGGAAGTTTATTGTGAAGCCGTAGGCTGTCTGGTTCATGATTTATCCCTTGTTGAACTAAAGTCCCGCGGCTTTTTGGCTTTTCGAGACTACATAACCGAATATTACCAATCGCAAATTTTTACCGCACTGCTGACTGAAACGAAACAAAGTAAAACGGACTTATCACTTGTTCAGTATTGTATGTTAATACAAGATAACTGTATTCAAGTTCGTAAATATGCAGCAGAGACAGATTATAGTGCAGCTGTGGAGAAAACATTCGAGAAGTTCAGACAGGGAGCGGGGAAAAATTATCAGATTCAATTTTCCGATTATCCGGAGATGAATCATGTTGAGGAGCAGATTTTGGACTTTGTAGCCAAATTGTATCCGGAAATATTTTCACGCTTCGATAATTATTGTATAGTCCATGACAATTATCTGGATGAAACGTTGAAAATTTTTGATCGGGAAATACAGTTTTATATTGCTTATTTGGAATTTATTGAAAGATTTGAACAGAACGGATTGAAGTTTTGCTATCCGCAGGTTTCAAGTACAGGTAAAGAAGTGTGTGCTTATGAAAGTTTTGATTTAGCCCTGGCCAACAAGTTGATCGGCGAAAAAGTACGCGTTGTCTGCAATGATTTTTACTTGAAGGGGAATGAACGTATCTTTGTCGTATCCGGTCCCAATCAGGGGGGGAAGACAACATTCGCCCGCACTTTCGGACAGCTGCATTATCTGGCGGGTATCGGCTGTCCCGTTCCCGGCAGAAAAGCGCAGCTTTTTTTGTTTGATAAGCTGTTTACGCATTTTGAGAAAGCAGAGAATATCAAAAATCTCCGGGGAAAATTGCAGGATGACCTGGTTAGAATTTACGATATCCTAAACCAGGCCACAGCAGACAGTATTATTATCATGAATGAAATTTTTACTTCCACCACACTAAAGGATGCTGGTTTTTTAGGCAAACAGATCATGAAGAGAATCGTGCAATTGGATGCGTTGTGTGTTTGTGTAACTTTTATTGATGAATTAACCGCTTGCAGCGAAAACATCGTCAGTCTTGTCAGTACGGTAGTACCTGAAAATCCGGCCTTGCGGACCTACAAAATTGTGAGAAAATCTGCCGGCGGCCGCTTATATGCAGTATCCCTTGCCGAGAAGTATCGATTGACGTATGAATGCTTAAAGGAGCGTATCCAATGAAGGCATTTCTCATGTACAGAGACAGTGATTTCGATATGCAGCAAAAATTACCGGCCAATGAACAGGCACTGATACAGGATTTGGCATTAGACACACTGTTTGCTGCTATGGCACGCGGTGACAAACTTTTATTTGAAGTGGCAAAAAAAGCCGTTTTAACCGGATTAACGAACCCGGATGGTATCGTATATCGACAGCGCATTCTTCAGGATTGTTTGCAAAATGCTTCCATCATCAGGGAGATTTACGCTATCCTGGCAGAGTCAATCGAAGGAAGAAAAAAATATTACTATAGTTTCTTCAGCAAGTATCCTGCGGCGATATTACATCAGGCGATTGAACAACTGGAACTGTTTTTTGACACCTTAAAGAAAATGAGAACTATTGCTGATCAATATGCCGATCATTTTGTTTCGGAAGGGTTTACGGTGTTTTTCGCGATGCTGCGTCGAGAGCTGGATGACGAATATTTGTCCAGAATTGAAGAATACCTGAAAGAACTGACCTTTCGCGATGGAGTTCTAATCAGCGCTGAGTTGGGAAAAGGCAATAAAGGGTCGAATTATGTACTTCGCAAAAATTCGGAGGAGGGAAAACACGGTTGGCGGCAGCGCTTTTTCGGCATGAAAACGCCGGTTTACGTTGTTCATATCCATGCAAGAGATGAAAGCGGTGCTAGGGCTTTAGCGGAGTTAAGAGACAGGGGCATTAATCTCGTGGCTGATGTACTTGCCCGGTCGACAGATCACATTCGCAGCTTTTTTACTATACTGCGGACCGAGTTGGCTTTTTATATCGGTTGCATGAATTTGCAGGAGCAATTGGTCAATATGGGAGCGCCAATATCCTTTCCACTGCCTTTGAATCTAGGAGAACCCGGGCATTCTTTCCAGGGACTGTATGACGTTTGTCTGGCTCTCAGCCTGAAGCAAAGAATTGTCGGCAACAAAGGGAAGCCTGACAATAAAAAGCTTGTGATTATTACCGGCGCCAACCAGGGAGGAAAATCGACTTTTCTGCGCAGCATAGGTTTGGCGCAGCTGATGCTGCAATGCGGAATGTTTGTGCCGGCGGAAGCTTTGAGCGCCTCTGTTTGCAGCGGACTGTTCACTCACTACAAACGAGAGGAAGATGCCGCCATGAATAGCGGAAAACTGGATGAAGAACTGAGCCGAATGAGCGATATTGCCGACCATATTACGGCAAATTCGCTGATCCTGTTTAATGAGTCCTTTGCCGCGACAAATGAAAGGGAAGGGGCGGAGATTGCAAGGCAGATCGTTTCGGCCTTGATGGAAAAACAAATTAAAATTTTCTTTGTTACGCATCAATATGAATTTGCCCATGGCTTTTATGAGAAAAAAAGCGAGGATATCATTTTTTTACGGGCAGAGAGACAAAACGATGGTGAACGGACGTTTAAAATCGTTGAAGGAGAGCCATTGCAGACAAGTTATGGCGAAGATTTGTATAACAAGATATTCGGTACCGCATGATTCGTTGGCTTAGGCATTTTACTGCTAAGGTCAGATTGACGTATGGAGGAGAAAAGTGATGGAGCAGGATATTAAAGATAAAGAACATCCCACAAATGAAGAGCAAGTCGGGATTGCCGATGGTACAGATTCTGCGTTTGAAATCCAGCCGGATTTGGAAAAGCTTCGCATATATACCCAGACTAAATTGGCTTTGGCAAGCCAACTGCGCAGTTTGCGCGAGGCACTGATATCACTTGGTTTGGAAGAAAGTGAACAGCAATGCGGGGAATTGACGGTAAAACTGGCCGAAGATCGGTTTACCCTGGCGGTATTGGGGCAGTTTAAGCGGGGTAAAAGTTCGCTTATGAATGCAATCATCGGACGTGAACTTTTACCAACAGGGGTTCTTCCCCTTACTTCCGCTATCACGGTTCTTAAATATGGACCGGAAGAACGGCTGCTGGTTCGCCGGGAAGATTCCATTTTTCCTGATGAATTGCCGGTTGCGTCTCTGGCCGATTATGTGACCGAAAAAGGGAATCCATCCAACCGGAAAAAAGTGAAGACCGCCTGCGTGGAGCTGCCGCTTCCTTTTCTGCGCCGTGAAATTGAGTTTGTCGATACTCCCGGCGTCGGGTCGGCAGTGACAGCTAATACGGTCACTACGTATGGCTTCCTGCCGGAGTGCGATGCCGTATTGTTTGTAACCAGTGTGGATACGCCGATGACAAGTTTGGAATTGGAGTTTTTAAAAGAAATTCAGGAATATGTGGACAAAATTTTTTTTGTAGTGAATAAGATTGATCTGGTGAAAACGGAAGAAAGAGAGGAAGTTCTGAAGTTTGTGAAAGAAACTATTCGGAAGCAGACCGGCTGTAGTGCTGTGAGGGTTTTTCCCGTTTCCTCCCGCAACGGTATTGCCGCTAAAAATTCCGGCGATCCGGCTTTGTATGAACAAAGCGGAATCAAAAGCATTGAAGAAGCATTGGCTTCTTTTTTATCGGAAGAAAAAGCGTCCGTATTTCTGGCTGCAGTAGCACGGAAAGCATTGCAGCTATTGGATTATGAAACGGATCGGGGAAGTTTTACCGAAGCTGCCTTGCAGCTTCGTGCCGAGACTGTAAAAAATGAAAAAATTATTGTCGTCCGGCGCAATCCCCATGATGCTGCGGTAATGGCGGCAGAGGTGCGGACGAAGCTGCAAGCATTGTATCAAGGTATTCTTAACAACCAAATAGCAGAGGTGGTAAAGAATGAAAACTTGACGGCGGCTGTTCCAGCAGCCTGTCATCAGGATGAGCTGTCAGGGATTGTTTCGCCGCCGGCGGTGTCGGATCTACAGACGGATTTGCAGATAAGGGGCTGTCCGGTTTGCCGACATATTGCCCAGCTTGTTTCTCAATTTTTTGCCCATTGGCAATACAAGCTGGGCAGCGACGGGCAGTCGCAGGCTGAGTTTGCCGCGGAACTGGGCTTTTGTCCGCTGCATACCTGGCAGCTGCTGGCGATGTCTTCTCCCCACGGTGCTTCTGTGGGATACGTGCGGCTGGCAGAAGAAATTGCCCGCCGCTTGAGAGAGAATATAACTGCAGATAAAGGCGGCGAGGCGGTACAGCGATTGGTACGGAATTCCCAGAATTGCCGCGTTTGTGGAATGATCCGACAGGCAGAAAAAGAGTATATTCGGCGGCTGGCTGTCATGGTTGGCGAACCGGCCGAAAATCGTATCGCAGTTCCCAAAGCGTTTGTCTTCATCATCTTGCTATGCTGCTGGATGTTTCAACCGCCGAGACCCGTAAATTTCTGCTTTCTCATACCGCTCAGCGATTTGAGGAAGATGCGGAAGACATGCAGAGTTATGCCATGAAGCATGAGGCCATCCGCCGGGCATTGCAAAACCGCAATGAGGAGGATGCCTACAGAAGAGCCATGATACGTATGGTAGGTGAACGGAATGTTTGCATGTCTTAATATTTATCTATGCAGCAGAGAAACGCTAATTGACCACATAAAACAGGGTGTTATATAATAAAAGCAATCATCATAGGGGCGATGGAGTTCGCCATTAATCCGCAGTGCGCGGTAATGACTCCTACCAGATTGACTGGTAGGAGATTTTGTTGTTCGCTCGCCTGACAAAATAGGAGGATGATGCCGTTGACGGAGAAAAATAAAGCAGGGACGCATGAATCGAAACAAGAACAGGAACAATGTCTTTTGGCGCTAATGACAAAGGCAGCGATGCTGTTTCGCCAGACGGGAAAAAGCCTTTCTGCTTATGGCGATCAGATGGAAGAACTGGCGACCCGGCTGCGGGAAGAACGGTTTCATCTTGCTGTTTTAGGTCAGTTTAAGCGGGGGAAAAGCAGCTTGATCAATGCCTTGCTGGGCGGGGAAATACTGCCGGCCAGTTCGATTCCTTTGACGGCTCTGCCGACGGTGATCCGCTGGGGCGAAAAGCGGCAGGCGGTTATTACTTTTGCAAGCGGGCGGGTGGAGAAAAACGTATTTGCGGATGATCCGTCGTTGACAGCTTATTTGACCCGATTCGTCGCCGAGCAGGAAAACCCTCATAACCAACTGGCAGTGAAGCAAGTGGAAGTCGAATATCCGGCCGGCTTTTTAGCCAATGGAGTGACACTTATTGATACGCCTGGTATCGGATCAACATTCAAGCACAATACGGAAACAACTTTGCAGTTTCTTAGCCAGTGCGATGCGGCTTTGTTTGTACTATCCGCCGACCCGCCGATTACAGCTAATGAAGTGGAATTTTTGCAGACGGTAAAAAAGCATGTTCGCCAAGTCTTTTTTATTTTAAACAAGGTAGATTATCTCAGTGCTGCCGAGAGAGAAACTGTCATTGCTTTTTGCGAAAAGTTTTGCATGAACAGGCAGATGTGGCGGAAACAGTGCCGGTTTACAGGCTGTCGGCGCGGCAGGCGCTGGCAGCCAAACAGGCCGGTGATGTACAGCTGCTTGAACAGAGCGACCTTGGTGCGCTGGAAACGGCATTAACGGTTTTTTTGCAACAAAAGAAAAAAGCAGTATTGGCAGCAGCTGTTGAGATGAAATTTGCTGCCGGGCTGCAAGCGGCTTTTATGGATCTGGAGCTGCATGTTAAGGCGCTGGAATTACCGGTGGATGAATTGGCGATCAAGCAGGAACTGTTGGCGAAAAAACTGGCGGAAGTTGAAGAACAGCACCGGCTGGCCGGTGATTTGCTGGCAGGGGATAGAAAACGGGCGCTGGTATTTCTGGAATCTCAGGTTGACGCTTTGCGGCAAAAGGCCTATGCTCATCTAAGCAATATAGCGGAGGAGCTTCTTGGCAGCGGCTATCGGCCGGGAATGGAGCAGGAAGCTCATCTTGTTTTGTCGCAAGCGGTTCAGACCCTTTTTGAGCAGGAGCTTACGGCAGCGGCCGAGCTTTTCGACGAGTATATGACCGGAATTCTCGCACCTCACCGACAAAAAGCCGACGCATTGATTTCTGCTGTGCGGGAAGCTGCCGTAGCTGTGTTTGCTATCGACTATCAAGCGACGGAGCAGGAAACAATTTTTCAAATGAAGCGTCAGCCCTATTGGGTCAAGGATAAGCTGCAAACCGGAGTGGCTGTTATTCCTCACGCTTGGCTGGAATCTCTGCTGCCTGACACTCTCCGTTTAGCTCGTATTCGCAAACGTCTGAAGCAGCATGTGGATGCGCTTATTACCCAGAATGTAGAGAATCTGCGTTGGGCAATACTGCAAAATGTGGAAAATGCCTTTCGCGCTTTTTCCGAAGCGCTCAAGGTTCGTCTTGCAAGGGCTGTAACGAGCACCAATCAGGCGGTCGCAGCTGCAGCGGCGATGAAAAATGACCGGGCGGATGTGGCGGAGGCAGAATTATCCCGGCTGCGGACGGCAGCACAGGAGGTGCGGCAGTTAATGGGGCGTTTGACAGTGCTGCAAAATAATCAGCCGAAATAGCGGATACAGGATATGCGGCAGGAAATGGGAAAAAGGGCTGAAAATTCTATGAAAAATACCAGTCAAAGGCAAAAGAGGTGAAATCGTATGTTATACGACATCGGCCATTATTTAGAAGGACAGGTCTGCCCCGTTTGTGCCGTGGTGGCGGAAAATGAAGCCCGGTTTGTACGGTGGTTTGATTTGGAGTACGCCAGTTCGCCGCCGATGTGGGCTATGATGGCCGGTGGCGGTCTGTGCCGGAAGCATAGCGAGCAATTGGAAGGACTGGGGACAAGGCTTTCCGCGGCATTGCGCTATGTAACGGATAGTCGGCGGTCTGCGTTAGCCGGACTGGGGCAACAAGTTGGCGAAACGCGAAAAAGTTGGTGGATGAAGGGACCGGACTGGTTTCAACGATATTTTTGGCGCAAGAGTTTAAAGCGGCAAATTGCTGCTCTTACGGGTACTGTCGGATGCCCTGGTTGTGATAGCAATAGACATGCTGTACGTTATGGCGTGATTGTGATGAAAGAATATCTCCTGCGCGAAGATGGCCGGGAATTGTACCGGCGGTATCCGACACTTTGCTGGACTCATTTGGTCGATGTTTTGCAGCAAGCCGATACGCCGGAGACAGTGAATTTTTTAGTCGACTGCCATAAGGTACGGATGGAACAATGGGCTGGTGAATTTGAAGAGTATTTTCGCAAGCTGGATTACCGCTACGCTCAGGAACCAAAAGGATCAGAACAGCAGGTGTGGCGGATTGTGCTTCATTTTTTTGCTCGGGGATGATGTGTCGTATATTGTATTGACGGCTGCAAAACTATTTTGTATAATAAAAATGTCATTCAAAAAAATAGCGGCGATGGAGTTCGCCTTGAATTCTGTGCAAACGGTAATGGCTCCTACCACCTCGCGGTGGCAGGAGTCTATTTTTTTGCAAAGAGGCGGGGTAAACGAATCACCTGAATTGATTTTGACAGGAATCTTTTGGTTATAGCAGTATAGTTTATGGCGATGGGGTTCACCATAAAGTCCGTGAAAACGGTAATGACCTCTACCAAAAATTTGGTAGAGGTCTGTTTTATGGTGGATAAGAAGGGAAATGAATTATATGAATGAAAAGAATGAGCAAGTAGATGATGAAAAAATAGCCAAAAAAAATATTACTGCGTTAGGCTGGGTCGCTTTTTGGGGCGGATTAAGCCAGGATATGATTGTGCCGATTCTGCCGATTTTTTATACGCAGATACTGGGAATGACCAAAGAGACGGTCGGGCTGATCGAAGGCTGTCTGACGACTGTTGTCAGTGTATGCAAAATTTTGTCCGGCATGATTTCCGATAAGGTGGGGAAGCGAAAACCTATTGTGTTTTTAGGCTACTTGTTTTCGGCAATAGGGCGGTTGCTGCTGGCCTTTTCTTCTCAGGTGGGGGCGGTGTTTGGCGTTAGAATGCTGGATGGTATCGGCAAGGGGACGAAAGACGCACCGCGGGATGCGCTGATTGCTAAGTCAGCATCTATGAAGAATATGGGGTATGCTTTTGGCTATCAACGCATGCTGGATACGCTTGGTTCATTTGTTGGACCGCTGGTCACTACCGGATTGCTGGTTTTATTCGCTCAATACGGAGAAGTACAAAAATATCGAATGGTTTTTTTGCTAGCCGGTATCGTGGCTTTTATTACGATTGTTTTGATTGCTCTATTGGTGAAAGAACGCAGTGAGACAAAGGCTGCCGGTAAGTTTGTTCTTGATTTTTCCGTACTCAAAGGAAAATTTTTATGGTTTTTTATAATTATGCTGGTATTTACCCTGGGTAACAGCAGCGACGCCTTCCTGATTTTACGTGCACAGGACGTAGGGGTAGCTCCTGTGCTGATTCCGGTCATCATTGCAGTATTCAATTTATTGTATGCATTGTTGGCTATTCCCTGCGGCGTTTTGTCCGATCGCATTGGGAGAATTCGCGTCATTCAACTGGGCTGGCTGGTTTATGCTGCCAGCTATTTAGGGTTTGCTGTCGCCCAATCTGCCTGGCATATCTGGATTTTATATGCTGTTTATGGAATCTATTACGCCATGACGGAAGGGGTCGCCAAAGCATTGGTGGCTCAACTGGTGGATGAAAGCCATCGCGGTGCGGCCTTTGGTCTTTATAATGCATCTCTGGGACTTATGGCGCTTCCGGCCAGCGCGCTCGCCGGTGTATTGTGGGATAAAGTGTCACCTAGCGCTCCGTTTTATTTTGGCGCCGGCTTGGCTTTGGCGGCTGCCGGTTTACTTTTTCTGGTGAATTTTAAAAATACTGCCGAGAGCAAGGCGTTATAAATCTTCGTATTGACGGATGAAGAAAACGGCTGGTATAATGAACCCATATCTAAATAGCGGCGATGGAGTTCGCCTTCAATTCCGTAAAACGGTAATGACTCCTACCACTTCGGCGGTAGGGGTTTGTTTATTTTCTGCTGTTGAGTTCTAAAATTTGGCAGCATGGACATTAAAAAGATGGTGGTGGCTTATGATGGGTCGGCAGGAAGTCAGAAGGCATTGGCCTGGGCAGTGGACTTAGCCCTCAAATTTGAGAGCGATGTAGTTGTCGTTTTCGTGGTCAAGCCGCCGGAGTTCAGCGCCAGTATTGATGAGGTGGATGAAGTATATGCCGACGGGGAAAAGCACTGTCGCCCGCTGTTGGAGAAAGCGGCGGCTTATGGCGAAGAGCAGGGAATTACTTTACAGACTAAAGTTTTACACGGCCATCCGGCGGAGAGTATTGTTCGCTATGCCGCTGACCGCAAGGCTGATTTGATTGTGATGGGAACCCGAGGTATGGGCGGATTTAAAAATCTTGTCATTGGCAGTGTGGCGCAAAAAGTGGTTACTTATTCCAAGGTGCCGGTAACGATTATGAAGTAGCAGTAGCAGCAGAGAATGGAAGGAGAAAATTTCTATGCCAAAAATTGCAAGCCAGGCTAAGCGGTTACGAATTTATATTGGGGAAAGCGATCATTGGAAACGGCGATCGCTGTATCATGCCATAGTAGAAAAAGCGAAAGAACTGGATATGGGCGGAGCTACCGTGTTTCGCGGATTAATGGGGTATGGCGCCAACAGCCGGATTCATATGGCCAAGATTGTGGATTTATCAAGTGATCTGCCTATTCTGGTTGAAATTATTGATAGTGAAGAGTTTATTGATAAGTTAATTCCTTATTTGGATGAAATGATGGAGGAAGGCATGATTATCCTGGATGATGTCGAAGTTATCAAATACGGACGCAAGCCGCCTAGACGCTAAAAAATACGGATGAGTTAGTTATTGATGCAAGTGAGGTGAAAAAAGTTGCAGGAAATCATTGCAGTAGCAGTCGGCGGAGGAATTGGTGCAGCGGCAAGGTATCTTGTGTCCATTTGGGCCGCAGGCAAGTTTGGCGCAGAGTTTCCCTATGGAACGCTTATCGTAAATATAGTCGGTTGTTTTATTATCGGCGCTTTTATGACACTTGCCGCGGAACGGCTCATCGTCAGCCCATATTGGCGGTTATTGATTGTTGTGGGCTTTGTAGGCGGATTGACGACTTTTTCATCCTTTAGTTATGAAACGCTGCGTATGCTGGAGGAAGCGGATATAGCTCAGGCCTTTTATAATATCGGCCTTAATGTGATTATCGGTTTTTTAGCGACATGGCTGGGAATTGGCGCTGCCAGATTGATTTGACAGTAAACGAAACTGATTTAGAGGAGTGGAGAATATGATTTCAGTACAATTGCCGAATGGCAGGCAGTATGAATTTCACCATGTTGTGTTTGACTATAACGGAGTATTGGCAGAAGGCGGCCGCGTTTCGGATGAAGTCCGGCAGCTGCTGACGGAACTGGCTGTGAAGGTTTCGGTAGCGGTAATTACTGCCGACACTTTCGGCACAGCCCGGGAAGAATTAAAAAATGTGCCCGATGTAAAGCTGATTGTTTTACCGGCCGACAAAGACGGAACGGAAAAAGCCCGCTTTGTTCAGGAGTGGGGGGCTGATACGACGGCTGTTATCGGCAATGGCGTTAATGATCAGCCGATGTTTTTTATTGCCGGGCTGAAAATCTGCGTATTAGGAGCGGAAGGAGTCAGCAGCGGCATTATGGCGGCAGCTAACGTCGTGGTGCGGTCGCCGGAAGATGCTATCCGACTGTTCTTAGATACTACGCGCCTTAGCGCGACATTGCGGTCATGAGGTGATGCGATAGAAACGCTGTTTTGCCATATATGAGTTTTTTTAGTAGAGAGGAGAGGTACGATGAACTATTCAACGGAAGTAAAAGCAATGTGTACCGTAGCCAAAGGGCCAAACCACGGAGCGGCTCCCATTCCTCAGGAAGGGAAATGGACCAAGGTAAAGGAAGTTAACGAAATTAACGGGCTGACTCATGGTGTAGGCTGGTGCGCGCCGCAGCAGGGGGCGTGCAAACTAACTGTCAATGTAAAAGATGGAATTATTCAGGAAGCATTAATTGAAACGATCGGCTGCTCGGGAATGACTCATTCCGCCGCGATGGCTTCGGAAATTCTTCCCGGTAAGACTATTCTGGAAGCATTAAACACGGATTTGGTTTGTGATGCCATTAATACGGCTATGCGTGAGCTTTTTCTTCAAATCGTGTATGGCAGAAGCCAGACGGCGTTTTCTGAAAATGGGCTGCCTATTGGAGCGGGATTGGAGGATTTGGGTAAGGGATTAAGAAGCCAGGTTGCCACTATGTACGGCACATTAGACAAAGGACCCAGATATTTGGAACTGGCGGAAGGGTATGTAACTCATATCGGGTTGGATGAGAACAGTGAAATTATCGGCTATCAATTTGTCCATCTTGGGAAAATGATGGAGATGATCGGTAAAGGAATGGATGCCAATGAAGCGCTGAAGAAGGCGACAGGCCAATATGGACGATATGACGAAGCGGTAAAGGTTATTGATCCCAGACATGAATAATCCACATGGAGGAGGAACCATCATGATTACGTTTGAAGGCTACGAACGGCGTATCGACAGTATTAATAAAACACTTAGCAAGTATGGGATGGAATCCCTGGAGCAGGCAAAAGAGGTTTGTGATAAAAAGGATATTGACGTATACAGCATCGTAAAGGGAATTCAGCCAATTTGCTTTGACAATGCTTGCTGGGCCTATACGCTGGGGGCGGCGATTGCTATCAAAAAAGGCAATACAAAGGCAGCCGAGGTCGCACAAACACTAGGCGAAGGGCTGCAAGCATTTTGCATTCCCGGCTCTGTTGCCGATCATCGCAAAGTGGGTTTAGGTCACGGTAATTTGGCCGCCATGCTGCTAAGGGAAGAAACGAACTGCTTTGCTTTTTTAGCCGGACACGAATCATTTGCGGCAGCAGAAGGGGCTATTGGCATTGCGAAGTCCGCCAATAAGGTCCGGAAAAATCCATTACGCGTCATACTGAATGGATTGGGGAAAGATGCAGCTCAAATTATCTCGCGTGTGAATGGCTTTACATACGTACAAACGGAATTCGATTATCATACAGGAACATTAAATATCGTAAAAGAGATAAAGTATTCTAAGGGTGAACGGGCGAGTGTTCGCTGCTACGGGGCTGACGATGTAGTGGAAGGCGTGGCGATTATGACTAAGGAAGGGGTAGACGTATCCATTACCGGAAATTCGACAAATCCAACCCGCTTCCAGCATCCGGTGGCAGGTACGTATAAAAAAGAATGTATAGAGCAGGGAAAAAAGTATTTTTCCGTTGCTTCCGGCGGCGGAACGGGAAGAACGCTGCATCCTGACAATATGGCAGCGGGACCGGCATCGTACGGCATGACGGATACGATGGGGAGGATGCATTCAGATGCTCAGTTTGCGGGTTCATCTTCCGTGCCGGCCCATGTGGAAATGATGGGCTTGATTGGAATGGGCAATAATCCAATGGTAGGCGCCAGTGTAGCAGTAGCGGTGGCGGTTGAAGAAGCAGTCGGTTGAATCCGGAAGTAGGCCGGCTTTACATTGCAAATATAACGGTCTTTGCTGAGAATTATTGGCAGAGACCTGCTTTTTTTTTATTTTATAAAAATTAGTTGATTATGCTTGCTTTTTATATCGTTATATCGTAATATATGAATATAAAGATATAAGGAGCTGATACAATGAAAGTTGTGATAATAGGCGGTGTGGCCGGCGGTGCCAGCGCGGCGGCAAGATTGCGGCGGTTGGATGAAACAAGTGAAATTATTTTGTTTGAACGGGGGCAGTATATTTCCTTTGCCAACTGCGGTCTGCCCTATTATGTGGGAGATATAATCCGCGAAAAAGAGCAGCTGCTGGTACAGACGCCGGCGGCGATGCAGGAACGGTTTCGC
Source organism: Veillonellales bacterium (assembly GCA_039680175.1). NCBI lineage: Bacteria > Bacillati > Bacillota > Negativicutes > Veillonellales > Veillonellales bacterium. The sequence continues at coordinate 19,888 of JBDKTO010000051.1, forward strand.
ATTGATGTCAGGACCGGCAGTGAAGTGGAAGCAATTGACAGAACCAATAAAACAGTAACCGTATATGAGGCGGCAGGTGGTAAGCGCTATCAGGAGTCCTACGATAAGTTGATTCTGTCACCGGGGGCTCTTCCCATCAAGCCGGAACTGCCGGGGCTGGACGCTGACAATGTGTTTACGGTCCGTAATATTCCCGATACCTACCGGCTGCGAAATTTTGTTGACAGCCGCAATCCGGAACGGGCGGTTGTGGTCGGCGGCGGCTTTATCGGCATTGAACTGGCGGAGAATCTGGCCGAGCGGGGCGTTAAGGTTTCGCTTGTGGAACTGGCCAATCAGGTGATCGGCCCAATCGATTTTGAAATGGCAGCTCTGGTGCAGCGCCATTTACGGGAAAAAGGAGTAACTTTATATTTGAACAGCATCATTCAAGCCGTAAGCAAAGAAGACGGATATTCCGTTGTTGAATTGTCCGGGGGAGAAAGGCTTAAAACCGATCTGGTGGCGCTGGGAATCGGTGTTACACCGGAAAATCAATTGGCCAAAGCTGCGGGACTGAATGTGGGAAATCGGGGCGGTATCCGGGTAGACAAAACGCTGCGTACTTCCGATCCGGATATTTATGCGGTAGGGGATGTAATTGAGGTCACCGATTTTGTCAACGGTCAGCCGGCGATGATTCCTCTGGCCGGTCCGGCCAATAAGCAGGGGCGGATTGCCGCCGGCAATATTTGCGGTTTTTATGAAGAATATGAAGGAACACAGGGAACTTCAGTGCTGAAAGTATTTGATCTGACAGTCGCTTTTACGGGAAACAATGAAAAGATTCTCCAACGGCTGCAGATTCCCTATGAAAAGTCCATCACCCATTCTATGTCTCATGCTTCCTATTACCGCGGTGCTACGCCGATTTCGCTGAAACTGCTGTTCGCGCCGGACACGGGCAAAGTGCTGGGGGCTCAGGCTGTCGGCTATCAGGGAGTGGAAAAGCGGATTGATGTCATTGCCACTGCCATCCGGTCCGGCATGACGGCGGGCGATCTGGAAAAGCTGGAGCTGTCCTATGCACCGCCATATTCCTCGGCGAAAGATCCGGTGAATATGGCCGGCTATGTGGCGAATAATATTGTCAAAGGCGACAGTAAGGTGATTCACTGGCAGGATATAGCCACTTTGGACCTGGCGAAAACAGCGTTGATCGATGTGCGGACAGCCGTGGAGTTTTCTCTGGGAACGATTCCGGGGGCAGTGAACATCCCCCTTGACGAGCTGCGGGAGCGGCTGGCGGAAGTGCCTCAAGTGAAAGACGTTGTGGTTTTTTGTCAGGTCGGCCTGCGGGGCTATCTGGCATACCGGATTTTAGTCCAGCACGGGTTTGATCAGGTTCGCAATTTAAGCGGCGGGTATAAGACCTATTCCGCCGCGGCGGAGCAGTCCGGTTCCGCCGACTCCGATGGGGACGGTATTTCGGCATCAAGCAATCTGCAGGCAGGCGGAGAACAGTCAAAAGCGGCGGTGCAGGAACAGCCGGCTGCCAGAAGGATTGATGCCAGCGGACTGCAGTGCCCGGGACCGATCATGCAGGTTCACAAGGCGCTGGCCGTGATGGAGCCGGAGCAGGTTCTGAAAATTACAGTAAGCGACCCCGGATTTGCTGCCGACATTACCGCCTGGTGTCAGAGAACGGGCAACCGGCTGCTGAAAATCAACCGGCAGGGAGTGCAGGCTATTGCTTATATCCAAAAAGAAAGTTCCGGCAGTAAAAGCGAATTACCGACGGGAGGGCACGATAAGACGATGGTGGTTTTCAGCAATGATCTGGATAAGGCCATGGCTTCCTTTGTCATCGCTAACGGAGCGGCGGCTATGGGCCGCAGGGTGACAATGTTTTTTACCTTCTGGGGGTTGAATGTTTTGCGAAAATCTGCGCCGACTGCGGTGAAAAAAACATTTTTGGAAACAATGTTCGGCAAAATGATGCCCCGCGGTTCCCGGCAACTTAGCCTGTCGAAGCTGAATATGGGGGGGCTGGGAGGCAGGCTGATGCGCTATATGATGCGCACGAAGCAGGTCGCCTCGCTGGAAGATTTAATGGGACAGGCAAAAGATCAGGGTGTCCGGATGGTGGCGTGCAGCATGTCCATGGATGTGATGGGGATCAAGCCGGAAGAACTTATTGACGGAGTGGAAGTCGGCGGTGTGGCGGCTTATTTAGGTGCCGCGGAAACGGCGGATACCAATTTATTTATTTGAAATCGGGGTGAGGCAATGGAAGATTTGAGACAATACGAGCAGTGCAGTGAAATGCTGAAAGCCTTGGCTCATCCGGTGCGGCTGTGCATTGTGCGGGGCTTGCTGGATCATCAGTGCAATGTGACAACGATGCGGGAATGTCTGGAGCTGCCGCAATCGACGGTTTCGCAGCATTTGGCCAAGCTAAAGGCGGCAGGAATCATTGAAGGCAAGCGGACGGGACTGGAAATCTGCTATCAGGTGGTGAATCCCCAGGTCCGCCGGATTGTGGAGGTATTGTTTGGCGGATAAAATAAAGACAGCCGCTGCAGAGAGACGGTTGGCCTTGTTTCCGGTATTTTGAGGGATATGTGGGGAAAGCGGATGCTTGATGTGCAATTAAAATTTTTCAAACATTGTTGAGCAGAACGGATTTTCCAAAGCGCAGAAGTGCTGCATATGGCACAGTCTTCCGTCAGCCAGCAGATTCAGCGTCTGGAGGATTAAATTGTTTGAACGGCTTTAAAACACTTATGATGCCTTTATGCAAATAATAAATTTTTTATTTGCATAAAGGCAGGATTTTTTGATAGAGTATAAAATTAATAAACTAAGTAACAGTGCAGTGCAGCCGGGGAATCGGATCAGGCAAAACGAAATGAATTCGTTGTACTGTCGCCAATAAGTTATATCAGCGACAAATGAATACAAGAAGAAAAATATGCCATGAAGGCTTTTCTCTGTAACGGGAGAGCTTTTTTGGCATTTTTTATTTTAATTTCAGGAGGCATGAACAGATGATAAATCAGCAGCAATGGGAGCAGTGCGTGGAGTTTCACGGGCATGAGTGCCCGGGACTGGCAATTGGCTTTAAAGCCTGTGAAGCCGCAAAAGAAAAGCTGGGAATTACATTTTCCGCCGATGAGGAAGTGGTGTGCGTGACGGAAAATGATGCCTGCGGCGTCGATGCTATTCAGGTAATTACCGGCTGCACTTTGGGAAAGGGAAATCTGTTGTATAAAAATACCGGCAAGCAGGCTTTCAGCTTTTTTGACCGGGCGAGCGGCAGGAGCATCCGGCTGGTATTAAAGCCTTTTTCCGGGGAAATGGAACGAAAAGAAAGGCAGAACTATATTTTAGAAGCACCGGCCGCTGAGATTTTTACCTGCAAAGAACCTCATTTCAGTGTACCGGAAAAGGCCAGACTGTTTAATACCGTGATTTGTGAACAATGCGGTGAGGGCGTCGCGGAACATCGAGTAAGGATTCATGAAGGCAAAAAGCTCTGTCTGGACTGTTTTGCCGATTATAACCGAGGGTGGGGCAACTCATGAAACTGGAGGATTTTACGGCGGCCTGGGATAATGAACCGGATTTAAACCGGATGCAAAAGGTCTGGAACTTGCGGGCCGATGAATTTAATGATCATTTCCGTCACAGAGAAAGCAGCCGGCGGCAGGCAGATGTCCTCGCTTATTTAACTGAAAAGGGCATGCTGTTTAAAGGCTCCAGTATTTTGGATATTGGCTGCGGTCCCGGCCGGTTCACGGTGGAATTTGCCGGGCAGGCGAAACAGGCAGTCGGCCTGGATATTTCTCCCAAAATGCTTGAGCATGCCCGGGAGAACGCACGGCAAGCCAACTGTGACAATGTTTTTTTTGATATGGCTGCCTGGGAGTCCTTAGATTTAAAGGAACGCGGCTGGGTAAAAAAATTTGATCTGGTTTTTGCTTCCATGTGCCCCGGCATCAGCAGCGGCAACGCTTTGCTGAAAATGTGCCAAGCCAGCAGCGGCGCCTGTTTTATGAGCAGTTTTGCAAAGCGGGAAGGCGCTGTCAGGGACGAGCTGCAGCATATTCTTCATAATCGGGGCGGGGAGGCGCGATGGGGCAGGAACATTTACTATGCCATCAATATTCTTTTCCTGTCCGGTTACTATCCTGAGATTACTTATCAGGATACCGAATGGGAAAATACCTGGCCGCTGGAACAGGCTGTGGAAAATTACACCAATCAATTTCAGACAGACGGCAGCGACGAGGAGGCAATAAATAAAAAAATCCGGGACTATCTTGCCGCTATCGCTGCGGACGGCAAGGTCAGTGAAAAAGTCAGCTCTAAAATTGCCTGGATTTGCTGGAAGGTATAGGAGTATTGGGAAAGAGGGGACCGGTACTGTTGATGAATAAGGTGTGTAAAATTATGGCAGCGGCGCTGGCTGTTGCTTTGCTGGTGCTGGCGTCAGGCTGCGGCGGGAATTCTTTATCATCCGACCGCGGAAAAGCGCTTGTGGTGAATCTGGCAGGCGGCGACTGCGGCTATCCCACTCCTTACAGCCACTATGCCAGAGGTCCAGGCATGTTTAAAATGCAATTGATTTTTGACAGCTTGCTGGAACGGGGAGAAAAAGACTATATTCCCTGGCTGGCGGAAAAATGGGATGTATCGGCCGATGGAAAGGTCTATACGTTTTTTCTCCGGCAAAATGTGAAATGGCAGGATGGCAAGCCGATGACGGCAGAGGATGTAAAATTTTCTTTTGAGTATTTTATTCTGCATCCTCCCCTTGGGGATGAATTGACTCTGAACGGCAAGAGCGTCATTGAGAAAGTGGAGGTTCTCAATGACCACACTGTAAAAATTACGGTGGATCAGCCTAACGCTGCGCTTTTGGGGCGGCTGGGGCAAGCGCGGATGATTCCAAAGCATATTTGGGAAAAGGTACAGGATCCGCAGAATTTTAACGGCCCGGAAGCGGTGATCGGCTGCGGGCCTTATGTTTTGAAGGAATACAATAAAGAACTGGGCGCTTATAAATTTGAAGCGTTTAAGGAATATTGGGGACCGAAGCCGCGGGTGGATGTTTTGCAGTTTGTTCCCGTCAGTGATAATATTTTGGCCTTTGATAAAGGCGAGATTGACTTGACGGTAATTTCTCCCGATCTGTTGTCTAAGTATCAAGATAATGAAGAATTTAAGATTCAGAAGAATCCGCCGTTTTGGGGATACTGCCTTACTTTCAATCTGGAACGGCGGCCGGAGTTTCAGGATAAAAACATGAGGCAGGCTTTTGCTTATGCGGTGGATCGACAGGAGCTTGTGGAAAAAGTGGCAAGAGGGGCGGCTGTACCGGCCAGCGCCGGTTATCTGCCGACCGGTCATATCTGGTACAATCCCGGTGTCAGGCAATATGAATTTAATATTGCCAAAGCACAAGAACTGCTGAAGGGCCGGACGCCGGAGTTTACGCTCCTGATTTCGAATTCAAATGATGAAGTCCGGATTGCCGAATTGCTTAAAATCAGCTGTGCCCGGGCCGGTATTGGGCTGAAAATCAGGAGTGTCGACGGTAAAACGCGGGATGCGGCGGCCAAAAAAGGAGAGTATGAGATTCTTCTCAACGGTTACGGCGGCTGGGGCGGTGATGCCGATCTGCTTAGAAGCGTTTACGCCGCCGGCGCAAATGCAGACTCCGCTTTCCTGGGCAGAGGAATACCCGGCTACAGCAATACGCAAATTAATGATCTTGGCGCACAGCAAATCATAACCATGGACAGGGAAAAGCGTAAAGCCTTGATTTTTCGGCTCCAGGAAATAATCGCCGAGGAAGTTCCGCGGCTGCCTCTTTATAATACAACCGGCTATATTGTCTACAGACCGGCTAAATACGACGGCTGGAGGTATATGTTTGACCATCACGAAGTCACCCACAACAAATTATCCTATTTGGCAGGCCAATAGCCCCGGAGGCCGGATGGTGAGAAAATTCGGCGAATATGCACTTACTTTTTTTTGCATCATTACGCTGAATTTTCTCCTTCCCCGGCTGATTCCCGGGGATCCCTTTACTTTTTTGGCAGCGGATACGGACGAAGTTGCGATAACCTGCTCCGAAGAGCAGATTGCCAGGTACAAGGAATATTATGGCCTCGATAAGCCGCTTTCCAGCCAGTACGTGCAGTATATCGATAATATGCTGCACGGGTATATCGGCTACAGTATTTATTATCATGAAGATGTGCTGGCCATGATTGAAAAACGGGCAGCTTGGACTGTTTCCCTGGTGACGGTGTCCCTTGGGATCAGCTGTGTGCTGGGAACGATTCTGGGCAGTTTTTCCGCCTGGAAGCGGAATCGTTCTTTTGACCAAAGATTGTATCTGTTAATGATCAGTTTTTCAGAAATTCCGTCCTTTTTAATTGGACTGTTTTTTCTGTTTATTGGCGCGGTCTGTCTGGGGTGGTTTCCGTTGTCCGGGGGAATGAGTCCCTTTGCGGTTTTTGCATCGCCGCTGCCGAAGATGCTGGATATTGTTCATCATGCGCTTTTGCCGGTCCTGACTCTGGTGGTGGCGCGGCTGGGGGAATTTTACCTGATTTCCCGGAACAGCATGCTGACCGTTTTGTCGAAAGACTATATTCGTACGGCACAGGGCAAGGGACTGACGAAAAAACGGATTTTGTTCGGTCATGCGCTGCGAAATGCCGCCATACCGGTTGTCACCCGGATGTTTCTGAGCCTGGGGCATGTTTTTGGCGGTGCTGTGCTGGTGGAAAATGTATTTCGGTATCCCGGAGTGGGGTATTTGATGCGGGAGTCGGTGATGATCCGGGATTATGCTTTAATTCAGGGGATTTTTTTGTTTATCGCCGCTGCGGTTCTTACCATGAATTTTGCCGCTGATATGCTTTATCAAAAGCTTGATCCCCGGATCCGTTAACAAAAGAGAGGAACCTGTGCAATGCGAATCACGGAGATCTTTGCCAAAATATATCATAAGCTGTCGCCAGCCGCCAGGATTGCCCTTATAGTTGTGCTGTTTATTCTGTTTGCCGGTGTTTTTGCCGGCTGGCTATCGCCTTACTCCTACAATCTGCCGTCGGGGAAAGCGCTGCAGCCGCCTGGTGCCCAGCACTGGCTGGGAACCGACGACATGGGAATTGATTTGTGGGCGCAGATTTGTCACGGCGCACGGCTGAGTGTGATTATCGGGCTGAGCACCGCTTTTTTGGCCGGACTGGGCGGCAGTATTCTGGGAATGGTGTCCGGATATTTTGGCGGGATTACCGACCGGATCGTAATGCGGTTGACGGATTTGATGATTGCCCTGCCGGATCTGCCGATGATGATTTTACTGGGGGTATTTTTCGGCCCCGGCATTTACAATATTATTTTAGTCCTTGCCTTGTTTTCCTGGACCGGCCCGGCCAGAATCGTGCGGTCCAGGATACTGTCCATCAAACAGGAAAAATATATTACGGCTGCTGTCAGCTTCGGGGCGGGTTTTTTTCATTTAGTCAAACATCATTTTCTTCCCGGAGTGCTGCCGCTGATTGCCATCAGCATCATTCGCCTGACCGGACGGGCGATCGTGGCGGAAGCCGGTCTGTCGTTTCTGGGCCTTGGCGATCCGACTTCAAAAAGCTGGGGACTGATTTTGAATCATGCGGTTCATTTTAAGGGCATTTATTTCACGGAATTCTGGAAATGGTGGCTGACCGTCCCGCTGGCAGCCATTACACTGCTGGTTGCGGCTATTGCCATTTTGGCCAGAGACTGCGAGAAATTGGTGAATGCCAAATTATAGGGAGACATTCATGACGCCAATATTGCTGAAAATAGAAAATTTGACAGTTCGTTATGCTGCCGGTTCTTTCGCGGTTACGGCGGTGGATGATGTTTCACTGATACTGAAACAGGGAGAAAGTCTCGGTATTATCGGTGAATCCGGCAGCGGCAAGACCACCACTGCTCTGGCGGTGCTGGGGCTGCTGGGCAGAGAGACCGGCGTATGCGGACAGGTGTATTATCGCAGCACGGAATTGCTGCAATTGCCTGAACCGGAGCGCAACCGCTATCGCTGGGGGAAAATAGCCCTTGTTTTTCAAAATAGTCTGGATGTATTGAATCCGGTGCTTACGGTTCGGGAGCAGATCCTGGAATGCTTGCGGGAGCATACGATTTTGGGCAACAGGGAGGCAAAGGAAAAAGTCGGCAGCCTTTTGGCGATGGTGGGGCTGGACCCGGACCGGCAATATGATTATCCCCATCAGTTGTCGGGAGGCATGCGGCAGCGGGTTTTGTTGGCCATGGCTCTTTCCTGTGAACCGGATGTCCTGCTTGTGGATGAGCCGACGAATGCCCTGGATGCTGTCGCTAAACAGGAAATTGCCGCTTTGCTGCGGCAGCTTCACTGTGAGCAAAAGTTCGGTATGATTGTCATATCCCATGAAATCGGCTTGGTAGCCGGCCTGACATCACGGCTGGCCGTGATGTATAAAGGCCGGATTGTGGAAGAGGGTCCAACGGAAAAGATTATGGAACATCCTCTTCATACCTATACCCGGGGACTGTTGAACGCTTCGCCGGAAATAAATCCTTTTCGCGATTTATGGGGAATTCCCGGTGAAGAAAAGGAGACAGAAGGAGGCGGCTGTCCGTTTTATCCCCGCTGCAGTCAGTGCCTTGCGGTTTGTGAAAGTCAAAAGCCATTGCTGCAGCCAGCGGAGCCAGGACATTTGGTTGCCTGTAACCGGGGCGGCATTGTGACTGTTCTAAAAGGGAGTGGTATTTGTAAAACGTATAAGCTGCAGGGAAAAGAGATTCCGGCCTGCGATGAGTGCGCCATTGAAATTCGTTCCGGAGAAATAGCGGCGCTGATCGGTCAGTCTGGTTCCGGCAAGACGACTTTGGCGAGTATTCTTTGCGGCGTACTGGATGCCGATGCAGGCGAAGTTTTGTTTCAGGGAGACAAGGTGAAGCATAACGGGGCAACCTGCCGGAAAAACGGCATGCAGATCGTATTTCAGGACCCTTATTCTTCGCTTAATGAACAGTTTACGGTGGAAGCGGCGGTGCGGGAACCGCTGGATATTTTGCGGGACCCGGCTTCTGCCGCTGAACGGCAAGAGGCAGTCAGAAAGGCTTTGATTCAGGTACAGCTTCCCATGCGGGATGATTTTCTGCGGCGGAAATGCTACACGTTAAGCGGCGGCCAGCGCCAGCGGGTGTCGCTGGCCCGGGCTTTGGTTATGGAACCGGTTTTGCTGATTGCCGATGAAATCAGTTCCATGCTGGACCCGTCGACGCAGGCTAATATTTTGCGGCTGCTCAAAGGTCTGCAGAATCGCAGCGGGTTTGCCATGCTGTATATTACCCATGATTTGGCGGTAGCGCAAAAAATCGCCGATACAGTTTATGTGATGTATCAGGGCCGGATCGTCGAGCACGGAGATGCCCAGACAGTATTTTTCAAACCGGCTCAAGAGTATACGAAACAATTGCTTGGGGTCGGACAGGCGGGGGAAATTTAGTGCTGCTTTTTGTAAATCGTGTTCTTAGCAATGCTTAGGATAGGCAATCAAACGGGGGAGGTATATTTTTTGAAAAAAATAAAGAGACGATCATTAGTTTCAAAAACTATTTTAGCGGTGATAGCATCTTTTATGGCGGCAGCTCCGGCGGTATATGCGGAAGATGCGGCGCCGGATTTTACCATGGAGACGATTTTGGTCACCGACAGCCGGGCTGTTCAGGATAATGAAAATGAAGCGACGAAAGTGACTTCCATTAATGTGAAGGATAAAATCGATGCCGGGCAGATTAAAAGCATTACCGATCTGCTGCAGGATGTTCCCGGAGTCATTGTGAATACCAGCCCTCAGTCCGGCACTACCGTTAGTATGCGGGGAATGAGCAACGAAAGAATTCTGGTGGCCATTAACGGCAATGTCATCGAAAATCAGGGGGGGATCTTCCGGGGCCGGTCCCTGGAATGGGACTCCCTGCCTGTCAACAATGTCAAGAAAATTGAGATTATCCGCGGTGCCAGCTCGGCTTTATACGGCGGCACCTGGGGCGGCGTTATCAATATTGTAACGGTGGACAATCCCGGAGAAAATAAGACGTTTCTCAAATACAGCTACGGCAGCTATAATGATTGGAAGACCTCACTGACGAACCAGGGAACCGATGAGAACGGTAAATTTTCCTGGATCATTAACGCCAATAAACGGGAAGGCGACGGCTATTACCGCAATAATTCCATTGATGCCAAAGATGTTAACTTGAATATGACCTATCATCTTGCAGAGAAGAAAAAAATGTCTTTTGCATTTACTGACAGCGACAGAAAAGAAGGGGTCATTACCGGCAATAATCACTTGGCGGCGAATGACAATGGCTGGGATTCCGACTATCCGGAAGTACCGGTGGCGCCTAATGCCGGTTTTGCTTCCGGCAAGCAGTATCTGGACGGCAGCTACCGTGAATTTAAAACAAAGAATTATGCTTTGAATTATGATAATGAAAATTGGAAATTGAACTTATACAGAAATACGCAGAACCGGGAGGATTATTTAATAACGAAAAACAGTACGTCTGTCTCGGGGCTGGATACCAAAAATACCGGCTACAGCTGGCAGCAAAACCGGAAGATCAATAATCATAACCTGATAGACGGCCTGGATTTCCGGCAATTGAAGCTGAGCGGCAGCAGCGCCTTCGAAGCCAATCTGCACGGCTATTTTCTTCAGGATAACTGGCAGGTCAATCATAAAACAGTCGTCGGCTTGGGGATGCGCTATGATGTGTACGATGCGGAAAATCAGAAAACCGATGTGGATTTGGCGGATGAATCCCAGTTGAGCCCGAAAGCCAGCGTAACGTATCAGCTGAATTCCCGGGAAGCGGTGTACGCCAGTGCCAGCCGGGTGTTCCGGGCGCCGACGGTGGCCGATTATTCCCGTTGGAGCGGTAACTATTATAACGACTCTAAGGGAAACACTCCGGCTAATTTGACGACATATAACACCGCACATGGTTTAAAATGGAATTTAAACACCTGGCAGCAGGTACTGGGAACACTGAAGCCCGAACACGGCATGGCCTACGAATTGGGCTGGAAAAAGGAGTTTACCGCTAAATGGAACGGCCGGGTTACCGGTTTCCTGAATGATATCGATGACTATGTGAATGTTTATTCCGGTTCGGAAATTGGCTCTCAACCGCCCACGTATAATATTGATCATGCTAAAATTAAGGGGCTGGAGTTTGCCACCGACTATCAGTTCAATCAAAAAGCGGGCGCGGTATTCAATTTTACGACCCAGACCGCCAGTAAATCAGGTGATCAGCTTGATCCTGACGGGACGGATTTGACTAACCTGCCGAAACAGACTGTTAATTTCGGCCTGCGCTATAATAATCTGCAGGGATTCCGCAGTTCCCTGGACACCCGCTACCGGAAGAATAAAACCCTTGGCAATTATGCGATTGTTGATCTTGCTATGTCGTATACGAAAGACAACAGAACGGTTGCTTTGGCCGTCAACAACATTTTCGACAAAGATTATCAGCAAACAGCCGGATTCCCAATGCCGGGCATTAATTACAGTCTGTCGTACCAAATCGGCTTTTAAGGCGATGCTGCAGCGTTCGTTTGCTTCAAGGCAGAAAAGATGTTATTATGGCTATAATAGTTTGACGCTTGATTCGAATTGAGATTAGGCACGGAGGATGATGCAACAAATGAAATTGCAAACTATACGCAAGCTGCATCTTTGGCTGGGATTATTCTTTTCTGTTTTTTTACTGGTTGAAGCGGTAACCGGTTTATTGCTTTCCGAACCGTGGCTGCTGGGAGAGAACCAGCCGAAGATGAGAGTGGAAGCCGGGAAGCAGCAACATTTGGCGGCTGCCGCCGGGAATGGCGGGCAGAAGCTGCAAAATCAGCCGAGAGGGCAGGGACAACATTCTGACAGTCTGTATCATACAATGAAAACGTTGCATACCGGAAATTTTGACAATATGAATCTGAAATGGCTGGTTGATCTTACCGCCATTGCTCTTATTATTTTAGCGGCTACGGGAGTTTATTTCTCAGTGGTTTTGCTGCGGGCGGGCAGTAAAAAATAATGTATTGGTTACGGGTTAAATCGTTATGTATAGTTACAAAAATTCCTTTCATGTATACATGAAAGGAATTTTTGTACGAAGCAGCACAAACGGGGATAACGCTGTTGGTAGTCTTAACAGCAGTCCTTTTTATCCATTGAAAGAATAAATTTACAAATCATCGCATGCTGAAAAAAATGGCAGGGATCCAGACCGACAATTTTTTTCAGTTTTTCCAGACGGAACTTCAGGGTGTTCCGGTGGATAAATAATTGGCTGGCAGTCGCGGAGATGTTGAGATTGTTTGCCAATAGGCAGTCCAATGTTTTATGCATATCATAGGGACTTTTGACTTCGTCAAATTTCTGTTTGATTTTTTTTAGCGCCAGGGAAGAAGCGCATTTGCCGCATTGATTTTCAAATAGATAATTTAGCAGGATGTCATATTCGGCGATGGAGCGGGTTTGATCCGGCGGGGAAGACGACAGAGCAAATAGCGCCTCTTCGTAAGACTGGCGAAGCAGGGATTCATTGGCTGCCGGACTGCCGATTCCTATTTGTATCGTCAATGGAGGCTGCAGAGATTTTAGCATGCCAGTTACACTTTTCGTAAAAATATTCAGCTTCTTTTCGCAGAAATCATCGGCCAAGGATTTAATAATACATAAATTTTTTTTATAAAACAAGCTGATATCCTGGTCGGTAAAACAAGCAGCTTCTTTAATCGTATTCAGCACCGTTTCCCGGATACGGGCGGAATACAGATTTTGCAGGCCATCGGCGCAAAAATCGTCTTTGCCTGCCGGCTCCAGTGCAATGAGAATGACCAAGCGCGGCAGGTTGATCCGATAGTTGAGCATTTCGGCCAATGTTTTAATATCTTCTTTTGCTCCCTCCGGTTGATTGGAGAACAGCAAATCCACCAGCTGTGCTTTTACTCTGTTTTCCGATCGGTAATCGGCCAGAAACATTTCCCGTTCCAGAATCAACTCGGTGACGGTTTTTACCAGCTTAGCGGTATCACGTACTTCACGCGGTTCACCGGTTACGCCGACAACGCCGACAATTTTCTTTTTTATATCAATCGGCCACATGACTCCAGGCAAAGCACCGCTGTAATGCTCCACTTCGTTCGTTTGGATTTCAACGACATTTTTTTCTTCTACAGCCAGTTTTCCTCCCTGATGAAAAGTATTGATTCGTTCAGACTGACCGGAAGCGATGATAAGTCCGCTGCAATTCATAATATTTACATTCCGGTGGACAATATCCATAAGTTGATTAACGATTTTCTGTGCAAGTTCCCGCGAGATAATGGTAATAGTATCAACCCCTTTCCGTCAACTTCATTTTACCATTATCCCGGTTGTGAGTAAATGCGGCTGGCTTTTGTACATTAGTGGCAATGGAATTCGTATATGTGCCTGATGAACAAGAATGAACTGTGAATATTCTAAATTTTTGTTCTTGAAGCACAAAGGGATCATAAAGAAGATATTGAATTATATTTCATATGATTTAAATACAAGTTTGGAGGAAAAAAGATGGCGACAATTAATATTCCGTACAGTAAAAGCCATATTGCAGTTTCCCTGCCGGACGCACAGCTGCAAGGCATATTGGAATCCAGGGCTCACCGGTATAAACCGGAGGCCGGTGAAGCTGAATTGGTACAACGGGCGTTGGAAAATCCTATTGCATCGCCGCGGCTGTGCGAGCTGGCAAAGGGACGCAAAAAAATTGTGATTATTACCAGTGATCATACACGGCCTGTCCCCACTAAAATTATCAGTCCGCTGCTGCTGAAAGAAATTCGCAGCACGAATCCGGGCGCAGATATTACGTTTTTGGTGGCGACCGGCTTTCATCGGGCGACCACGCAGGCTGAGCTGCTGAATAAGTTTGGCGAGGAACTGCTGAAGAATGAGAAGATCGTTGTGCATGACTGCTGGGATAAAAGTACACTGGTTTCTGCCGGTAAGCTGCCGTCCGGCGGTGATTTGTTAATCAACAAGCTGGCAATGGAAGCAGATTTGCTTATCGCCGAAGGGTTTATCGAGCCTCATTTATTCGCCGGGTTTTCCGGGGGGCGGAAAAGCGTTCTGCCGGGGATTGTCAGCGGAGAAACTATTCAGGCCAACCATTGTTCCGAGTTTATTGCCCACGAAAAAGCCCGGGCCGGTATTTTAGACGGTAATCCGATTCATACCGACATGCTGTTTGCCGCGAAACAGGCGAAGCTGGCCTTTATTATGAATGTTGTCATTGATGCCGATAAAAAAGTCATTCATGCTTTTGCCGGGGATCTGGAGCAGGCTCATGTGGCAGGCTGTCAGTTTGTTCGCGAACTGGCATCCGTTGAGGCAAAGCCGGCCGATATTGTGATTACCTCTAACGGCGGCTATCCTTTGGATCAGAACATTTATCAACTGGTGAAAGGCTTGTCTTCCGGGGAAGCGACCTGCAAGCAGGGGGGGGTAATCATCATTTGTGCCGCCTGCAACGACGGACACGGCGGCGAGGCGTTCTACAAATGGTTCAAAGAGGCACCGGGCGGCGCCCGGGAGGTTATGGACAAGATTATGAAAATCGGCCGGAACTCCACCATTCCCGATCAGTGGGCGGCGCAAATTATCGCCCGCATTCAATTGAAGCATACGGTTATTATCGTCAGTGATCAATGCGATCATCAACTCATTGCCGATATGGGATTCAAACCTGCATCGACAATGGAAGAAGCACTGGCGGCGGCAAAAATTGCCGGCCCCCAAGCTACATTTACTGTAATTCCCGATGGGGTGGCAGTCATTATCAACTGAGTATAGGCGGGTTTATCAGTCGGCTATATAAGGGGCATTAGAAATATGGATTTTTAATGCATTATATAGAAAAACACAAAGGAGGAAAAATATGGCTATTGATGCAATCGTATTGAATGAGAAGGATAATGTGGCGACAGCAGTGCAAATATTGAAAGCCGGTCAAAAAGCATCGGTTCGCTTAGGACGTGAACTGCATGCGGCTGTTTTGGCAGAGGATATTCCTTACGGGCATAAGTTTGCTGTGCGGAATATTACCAAAGGTGAAGATATTCTAAAGTATGGCGAGGTTATCGGACGGGCAACGAAGGATATTCCGAGCGGCTGTCATGCCCATGTGCAAAATATTGAAAGCCTGCGCGGCCGCGGTGATCTGAAAGGAGATAAATAATTATGGAATTTTTGGGTTATCGCCGTGCCGACGGTACGGTGGGTACGCGAAATTATGTAGGTGTTTTATCTGTAGTTGTATGTGTGAATGAAGTGGTAGAAGCGATTGCCAGCAAGGTTCAGGGCACGGTTCGTTTTACTCATCACCAGGGTTGCTGTCAGACGCCCCTTGATATTGGCAAGGTCAATCATACTTTGATTGGGCTGGGACGCAATCCCAATTTGCACTCCGTATTATTGGTCAGCCTGGGGTGTGAAAGCACGGATCTTTCCCAAGTTATCGAAGGTATTCGTGCCAGCGGCAAACGGGTGGAGCATATTGTGGTGCAGGAAACCGGCGGCGCGTCAAGGACTACGGCTCAGGGGATTTTGCTGGCTCAGGAAATGGTACGGGAGGCATCGTTGCAAGCCAGAGAACCGTTTCCCATCAGCGAACTCGTCATGGGTATGAAATGCGGCAGCTCGGATACGACGTCCGGTCTTGTACCAAATCCGGCGATTGGTGTGGCTTCCGATTTACTGGTAGCTGAAGGCGGTACTTCCGTATTGGGTGAAGTCACTGAGTTTATCGGGGCAGAACATATTTTAGCCCGTCATGCCGCTAACGAGGAGGTGGCCAAAGGAATTTTCGCTCTTGTAAAACGCATGGAAAATCGGGCGATGGCAGTTGGGGAAGATATCC
This sequence comes from Veillonellales bacterium, assembly GCA_039680175.1. Taxonomy (NCBI): domain Bacteria; kingdom Bacillati; phylum Bacillota; class Negativicutes; order Veillonellales; species Veillonellales bacterium. Next base: position 35,905 of record JBDKTO010000051.1, read on the forward strand.
GCGGCGGCCAACCTACCGGCGGCAACATTAAAGGCGGTCTGACCACGATTGAGGAGAAATCCCTCGGCGCTATTGCTAAGGCCGGCAGCGCACCCATTCAGGCAGTGTACGAGTATGGCGAGCGTCCGCAAGTCAAAGGACTGGTCGTTATGGATTCTCCCGGCCGGGAACCGGAGATCCTGACCGGTCTGGCGGCGGCAGGCTGTAATGTGATTGCGTTCGCAACCGGGCGGGGAGCGCCGCAGGGATTTCCCTTTGTCCCGGTATTGAAAATTACCGGTAGCCGTACAGCAGCGGAAAAAATGAGCGATCATATTGATATGAATCTGAGTGCCGTAATTGACGGGGGCGATACGATTCCTGATGCCGGACGGCGTGTTTTGGAAGAATTGGTCAAAGTTGCTTCCGGTGCCATGACAAAAGCCGAGATATCCGGTTATACCAACTCAATGGATATTTATATGTGGGGTCCGGTTATCTGATTAGCACTACGAAAAAAGGATAATTATCTTCCTTAAGTAACCATGGAGTTGTTATAATACCTGGGTTTTGATTAAAATGCATGGGGATAAATAGACGAATGTATAAAATAAAATATCATCCGTGCTAGTTAAATAAGGGGGGACAAGTTTGGACGCTTTAATTGCTTCATTACCAATAATAGTCATGCTGATCGGTCTGCCGATACTGATGAAACCGGCAGTTAAGGTTGCTCCGGTTGCTTGGGCGGTGACCGTTTTAGTTGCAATCTTTTATTTCGGATTTCCGGCACAGGTAACCTTGCTGGCTGCTTTGCAGGGTGCAATCACCGGTATATTTCCAATTATGTATATTCCCTTTGGGGCCATTGTTATTTATAATGTATTAAAGGCTACCGGCTGGATGGATAAGCTGCAGAATTGCATGTCTTCATTGACCAGCGACCGTCGGGCCCAGGCTTTGCTGATTGGCTACGGCTTCAGCGCTTTCCTGGAAGGTATCTGCGGTTTCGGCGCACCGGTTGCCATTCCGGCCAGTATTTTGGTCGGGTTGGGCTACGACCCGATGACAGCCGCTCTGGTTTGCCTCGTATCCAACACCGGACCGGTTCCGTTCGGTTCACTGTCGATTCCGACTAATACCCTGGCTCTTACCACCGGCCTTGATTTTGTAAAACTGTCGCAAATGGGCGGACGTATTATGCCGATTATGGCGTTCCTGATGACATTTTCCTGTGTTTATGTCATGTCCGGCGTCAAAGGCATGAAGGGTATTATTCCGGGAATTTTGATTACCGGTCTTAGTTTTTCCGTTGTCCAATTTGCTGTTTGTAATATCATTGATTCCACCATGGCCACCATTTTGGGCGCTTTGGCTTGTTTAGCCGCATTGTCAATTTATCTGTATAACCTAAAGACCGAGACAGTATGGGTTTTCCCCGGAGAAGCCGCTTGCAGTGGAATGGGGTCTAAAAATATTGATTTCAAAGAACTGGGACTGGCGTGGCTGCCTTATATCCTGGTGGCAATTTTTGTTCTAGCAGTAAGCTTGCCTTCAACAGCACCCTATATTTCGGGTAAAGCTCCGGGATTTAGCGCTTTGCTGGTAAAATTCCAAATTTACAATCCCGGAAAACCATATGCATTTTCCTGGTTCCAAAGCCCTGGTACAATTGTATTGATTGCCGGGTTGGTTGCTTTCCAGTTCATGGGGATCCGCTTTTCGGAATTTACCAAGCAGGTTGGGGTTACTCTAAAACAAATGATGCCGGCTTTCATTACCGTTGCCTGCATCTTGTCTATTTCCGAGGTCATGAATTTAGCAATGCCGATTGTAGATCCTAAGACAAAAGCTGTTGTTTGGGCAACTGCTTCGGGGGCTGCGCAAAAATCGATGATTGCAATTATGGCGCAGAATCTTGTCAATACGGTGAACCAGCAGGTTATGCCGTTCCTGAGTCCGCTGATTGGTGCCTTGGGCGTATTTATTACCGGCAGCGCTACCTCGTCTAACGCTTTGTTCGGTAATTTGGAGAAATTGACTGCCCAAGGTTTGGGACTTTCCGATATCCTGATGGCAACCGGCGGGAATGTTGGATCGACAGCCGGCAAAATGATTTCGCCGCAGAGTATCGTTATTGCCGCTACCGCTGTGGGATTGATGGGCAAGGAAGGTTTGATTATGCGTCAAACTATTAAGTTTGCCGTTCCCTACGCCATATTGCTGGGCATCATCGTCTGGCTGTATGCCTTTGTATTCCCTGGCTTGGTGCCGTAAAAGAGTATTGCAAAACTTATGAAGAAAGCACGCCGGTGGCGTGCTTTCTTCATATTTGAATATTTGGCGCAATTGAGGTAAAATAATGGTATAATTTGGTTGTGATTTGAAATTTTGGATTACATTTTATAGGCGGCGGAGGTAATGTTATGGCACAAAAACATCAGATTCCTCAGGAAATTGCACAGAAAGTGGTGAATTTGCTGTATGAAGCGATTAACTGTAATATTAACGTGATGGGTGAAAATGGCGAGATTATTGCAACGATGCAAAAAGAGCGGCTTGGCAATATTCATGAGGGGGGAAGACGGGTTGTAAGCGGAGAGGCGGAATATGTTTCGATAGACGCAGAAATGGCAAAAACAATGACGGGGGTTTTACCGGGGTATATGGGTCCTATTGAGCTGGGTGGAGAAAGGATAGGTTGCATCGGTATTACAGGAGATCCCGGACAGGTAAAACCAATACAAAAACTGGCAGTTATGATCATTACGGAAGAACTAAAAAAAGAAAGACTGCATTCGGCACGGCAGCAGATTATTAATACGGTAGCGGGGAAAATTCAGGGTGCCTCCGCCAGTATTCAGGAGATTTCCGCCGGTGCCGAAGAAATTGCCGGTACCAGCCAGACAATGAAGGAAACGGCACAGGAAATTGATCAACATGTCAGTGACATTAACCGGGTTGTAGATTTAGTTAGAAACATTGTTATGCAAACCAATTTATTGGGCTTGAACGCCGCGATTGAAGCGGCTCGTGCCGGAGAGTACGGACGAGGATTCAGTATTGTGGCGGAAGAGGTTCGGAAGCTTTCCGTCGATTCTGCTACTTCTTTACAAGATATCAGCAAGACACTGGATCAAATAAAAATTTCTGTTTTAAATATTACTAAAGGGGTTGAACAAACAGCCGTAACCACAGATGAACAGGCAACTGCCTTACAGACCGTGGGAACCAGTATTATTGATATTCAGAATCAGGTTACGGCTTTAGTGGAAGAAAATTCGGCGGATGGTAAATCATCAGGCTCTTGACTTTTTTAATAAAACATAATATTATTTACATGAAATATATTTCATAAGGAGTATACTATGGTTCGTCCACAAAAAGAACGGCGGATAGAGCAGCTGCCGCCGGTTACCCATTATAAACCGGCAGGCGTTCCACTGAGGGATATGAAAGAAATTGTATTGACATTTGAAGAGATGGAAGCAATCCGTCTGGCGGATGTGGAGCAGATGGATCAGGCCGGTGCCGCTCAGCGGATGGAAATATCGCCGCCTACTTTTAACCGGATCGTAAATGGAGCCCACGGGAAAATTGCCACCGCCCTTTGGCAGGGCTATGCCTTGCGGGTTGAGGGGGGGAACTTTCGTATTGCCCGCTGCTGCCAGCAGCAGGAGAAGCGGAAGTTTACCTGTAACGCCTGCGGCCATCACTGGGTCCTGCCCCATGGCACGGGACAAAGATGCCGCGATGTCGTTTGTCCCCAGTGCCATTCCGGCGATATCAGTCGTTATCAGGAATAGACGCCGGTATAATCCGGCAGGAAAAAATAATTATGGAGGGCTGCACTTGCAATTCAGTCCCATCGAATCGGCTCCTGACGCCGAAAGAGAGAACCGGCAGGAGCAGCAATTAAGCAAGTTAATCCGTCGTGTTTATCAAAAGACGGTTTTTTATCAGGAACGAATGGCGGCATGGAATCTGCAGCCGTCCGATATTCAGGGTATCGGTGATTTGAAGAAGATGCCGTTTATGAATCAAACAGATTTAGCCGTAAATTATCCTTTTGGGCTTTTGACTATGCCGGTAAGCGGATTGAACCGGTTGTGCCAGGAGAAAAACGGCGAAGGCTTATTTTTTTCTGCTGGATTTACACAAGATGATCTTAAGCGGAAAACCGAGGCAATTGGCCGCATCTTACTTTCTTGCGGCATTACGACGGGTTCAGTGCTTATGTTTGATTCGGCTTTGCCGCCGGAAAGGAGTCTGTCTCTTCGGCAGGCTGCTGAATGTCTGGGTGCAACGGTGGTATCTGCGGCCTCGGCTGATGCCAGTTCCCAAGTTCAGGCGATACTGGACTTCGGAGTTACAACGATTGTTTCCAGCCCGGAAGCGATATCTTTATTATTCGGTATTGCCAGACAGAACGGTATTGACCGGCTGCCCTTGCAGAGTGCTTTTTGCGAGGTTCACCAATGCCATGAGGATGTCCGTGCTGTTTTGGAGGAAAAGTTTCAGATTCCCGTTTTTCTCTTTTACGGTCGTTCCGATATTATGAATGTGGGAATTGCCGGCGAGTGTTACCAGCGGGATGGGCTGCATATTCAAGACGATTGTTTTATTCCCGAAATTATTGATCCGGATACCGGTGAATTGCTGGATGAAGGGAAGCCGGGGGAACTGGTTCTTACGACACTATTCCGGGAAGGAATGCCGCTGATTCGTTACCGGACGGGAGATATTGTACAATTGATCCGCGGCCGCTGTATATGCGATCGTACTATGCCCCGATTGCAAATTATTTTTGATCCGATGACCAACCGCTCTTAACTTCCGTTTCTGCAAGCGGGAGTTAAGAGCGGTTGAGTCCCTGGATAAATTCGACTGAAATTCAGATGGAGTTCAAACTTCACTTGAATTAAAGCTCATTCGATCAGAAAAAGGAGATGTAGCAGATGTCATGCGGTACAAGTGATTTGGCAATGCAGGAACAGGATCAGCGAATCAACAGCTTCCTGCAGAACGTAAAGCATAAGTTTTTAGTCATGAGCGGCAAGGGCGGCGTGGGAAAAAGCACCGTTGCCACCAACTTAGCGGTTTTTCTCAGTAATGCGGGATACAGCGTAGGTTTGCTGGATGTGGATGTACACGGACCGAGTATTGCCGGTATGCTGGGTATGACCGGAATGAAACTTAATTTTGCCGAAAATAAACTTCAGCCCTATCTTTATAAGGAAAATTTAAAAGTGATCTCGATTCAGGGACTGCTGGAGCAGCCGGATGAACCGCTGATTTGGCGCGGCCCGGTGAAGATCGGAATTATCCGTCAGTTTCTTGCCGATGTGAACTGGGGCCCGCTGGATTATTTAATTATTGACAGCCCTCCCGGTACCGGTGACGAACCTCTTACCGTCGCCCAGACGATTCCCGGCTGCCAGGCTTTGATTGTCACCACACCTCAGGAGATATCCCTTGCCGATGTCCGCAAATCATTGGAGTTTTGCAAAAAAGTCAATATGGATATTGTTGGGATTATTGAAAATATGAGCGGCTTTGTCTGTCCCGACTGCGGTACGATTCACGAAATCTTTAAATCCGGCGGCGGTGAGAAAACAGCGGCTAAATGGGGCGTTCCCTTCCTTGGCCGGCTGCCGATTGATCCGTCTGTCGTAGCGGCGGGAGATGATGGCAGGCCTATTGACAATTCGGACAGCCAGGTGGCCAAAGAAATGCAGAAAATAGTGAATTCTATTCTTAAACGGTAAGCAAAAACGGCAAAGCACATTTGGATGATATCATGTCATTTCAAATGTGCTTTTTGTTTTAGGCAAAGTAGCTCTCGAATGAAAAATAGTTGCAGAAAAATAGTTAATATATTATAATATGATAAAAATATAATATATACATATTTCTTCAAGGAGGTGTTTCTATGCTGCAAAAATTTGCCGACATGCTGGTTTATCAATGGCTTGGTTTGATACCCGGGACGACGCTGGGCGAAGCAATTAATTTTTTTGTCTATGACAGCATAAAGATATTTCTTATGCTGATTGTCATTATTTTTGCCGTATCATTACTGCGCTCGTATTTTCCGGCAGAGCGAACGAAAAAAATTCTCAGCCACAGGCGGGAGTTTTATGGGAATATTGTGGCGGCACTGCTCGGGATTGTTACGCCCTTTTGCTCCTGTTCCGCCGTACCGGTGTTCATCGGGTTTATTGAATCCGGGGTACCTTTGGGGATTACCTTTTCCTTTCTTATTTCCTCGCCAATGGTCAATGAGGTGGCGGTTATCATGCTGTGGGGATTATTGGGCTGGAAAATTACTGTCATGTATATTCTGTCGGGCGTTACCATTGCTATTATTGGCGGGTATCTGATCGGTAAATTTAAATTGGAACATTTGGTGGAAGAATATGTGTATCAAATGAAAGTAGGCGATATTGAGATCGCCGAACAGTCTTTTGCCGATCGTTTGCTATATGCCCGGGACTATACGAAAGAAATTTTACGAAAAGTGTGGCTGTATGTCATCATTGCCATTGGCATTGGCGGTTTTATTCATGGTTACGCTCCGGAAGACTTTTTGGTCCAGTATGCAGGGAAGGATAATATCTGGGCGGTACCGATGGCGGTCTTAATTGGTGTGCCGTTATATTCCAATGCCGCGGGAGTGATACCTATTGTTACGGCACTTATTCAAAAGGGTATGAGCCTGGGAACGGCACTGGCCTTTATGATGGCAGTGACCGCCTTGAGTTTTCCGGAAATGATTATTCTGCGCAATGTGCTGAAGCCAAAACTGATTGCAATTTTTATTGCTATATTGGCAGCGGCGATTATCTTTACAGGATATCTTTTTAATTTTATAATTTAATCATATTATTAAATTCTTAGCAGCATATTCCATTACGGTTATCGGATAGGGGCGTTCATTAAATTGATTCGGAGGTTCTTGCTATGGCGGAAGATATTGTGGTCAAGTTAACGGCCGAACTGTTTAAAACACTAGGCCATCCTGTCCGCATTGAAATTTTGCGGATGTTAAGGGACGGCGAGCGGTGCGTTTGTGAAATGATTGAGCAAATCGATATTGAACAGTCCAATTTTTCACAGCATCTGGGCGTGCTGAAAAAGCAAGGCTTAATCGATTCGCGCAAAGACGGGCAGCGGGTTATTTATTGGCTTGCCTATCCGTCGATAACACAATTAATCGAAGCGGCGGAACAAACGCTGAGCGAGCAGATCAGGCATAGTCAGGGTCTGCTGAAGTTTTTGAAATAAATTCAATTTGTGGAGGAAATGCAATGAAAATTGAAATTTTAGGCATGGGCTGTCAGAAGTGCAATGCATTAGAGCAGGCAGCAAAACAGGCGGCAAAAGAGCTGGGCATTGATGCTGAATTTGTGAAAGTGGAAAACATTAAGGAGATTATGAAGTACGGGGTTATGACTACACCTGCACTGGTGGTTGATGGAGTTGTTAAAGCCGCTGGCAAAGCGCTCGGCAAAGAAGAAATCAAAACAATGCTTACGATCAGCTAAGACTCATCTTCCTTAAGCACTTCCCGATAACAAAGTTTGTTTTTGACAAAGAAACGGAGACAAAGTATAATAAATACGGAGTTTTGGCATATTGTAGTTATTGCTGCCTCCCAAGTCGGCGGGGTATCTGTAATGGAAACGATTAGCATGCCTGAGGCATGCTTTTTTCGTTGTATATATTGTGTCAGGAATGGTAAAGCGGAGGGTAAGGAATGGTAACGATACGAGAGAAGGTCCGGTTTGTGGAAACCGATATGATGGGGGTTGCCCACCATTCTAATTATTTCCGCTGGTTTGAGATGGGGCGGGTGGAGTATTTGCGGCAGGTGGGAATCTATTTGAATGAGCTGATGGCGGCGGGTATTGTGTTTCCCATTACCAATGTGGACTGTCAATATCGGGCATCTGCCAAGTTCGACGATTATATATTGATAGAAACGACGCTGGCGGAAGTGTCACGGGCTAAAATGGTGTTCAGTTATGACGTGCGGCGGGAGACGGACGGTGTTTTATTGGCCGCCGGTCACACCACGAATGTTTTTACCAATCATGGCGGTAAAGTTGTTCGTTTGCCGGTCCAATATTATGAGCCATTATCAGTTGCATACGCGCAGCGCATATAATATTATGGTCTGGGGAAATATTTCTGCATAGGGAGGTGGCGTTGTGAAAAATAACGCGCCAATCGGTGTGTTTGATTCGGGAATTGGCGGGCTGACGGTGGTGAAAGAACTGATTCGCAAAATGCCTGGCGAAAATTTGATTTATTTCGGGGATACGGCTCGTGTTCCTTACGGCTCCCGGCCGGTAGCTGAAATTAAGCAATTTATGGATCAAATACTGCGGTTTTTTGTTGCCCAGCAGATTAAGCTGGCTGTCGTAGCTTGTAATACAATGACGACAGTGGGTTTGCAGGAAGCTGTCAAGCGATATCCTTTTCCCATGGTTGGCATGAATACCGGCGTTCATAGGGCACTGCAAATCAGCCGCAGGCAGCATGTCGGAGTGATTGCTACGGAAGCTACTATTGCCGGCGGCAAACATGCGGCGGCGGCATTGGCGGTTAATCCTCAGGCTCAGGTCTTTTCTCAGGCGTGTCCAAAGTTTGTGCCGCTGATCGAACAGGGACGTGTTAAGGGACCGGAGATCGAAGCTGCGGCCAGGGAATATCTGCTGCCGATGAAGGAAGCCGGGATTGATGCGTTAATTATCGGCTGTACTCATTACTCATACATAACTCCATTAATCAGCCGGATTGTAGGTTCGGAAGTGGCTTTGGTGGATCCGGCCGGTGAAACAACAGAGGATGCTTATGGGCTGCTGGAACAGGAGGAACAGCTTTCGGCGCTGACCCAAGGGACAGTGCGGTTATGTGTATCCGGGGATGTACTTCAGGCCGACAGAATGGCGTCATTGGCATTGGAACCGCCGCTGCCGCAGTTTAAACGGATCAGACTGCTGGATTTTCCCTGAGAACATAGATTTTCAGGGAAAAATTTGGTATACTATTTAAGTTAATAGTTAAGGAGAGCGTTAGTTAGAGATGGAGGCTTTGGTGTGGATTTTTTACTGATTTTATTGTTGGTAGCCTTGGCATTTGCGGCAGCGGTTTGGCTGTTTATCACTCATCAGGGAGATGCTGAGTTTGCTTTCTTGGTGGATCAGCGTACCGACTTTGCCGTAACTGAGATAAATGAAAATATGGCAACATTTTCCTGTAAGGTCCCTTTTATAAATAAAGGTACACAACTGGGAACGATTATGGATGCCTATACCCGTCATTTGCTGCCTTATGAGCAGTATGACGGCGTAGAGGTTTATTCCCGTCTGGAATTGGAATCGGCACCGCGGACGGATGGCTATTTTGAAGCATTGCTTGTGCCTAAATCTACCGGCCAGACAGTAGTTATTACTGTGAAACTGACTGCCAAAGACGGCGATATTCGGCAAGCGCTTGCCGATATGGTGGACATGCCTGTTGATATCGTTTATCAGGCGGTGGCTCGCGGGAATTGGTATATCGACAAGGCACGTATTGTGATGAAAGCTGCGGAAATCAGGCAGGCTGCGAAGCTAAGCGGCGCTGCCGCATAGAATTGTCGGTGCGGGAGGTAAATATGGAAGAACTGGAACTTAAATCAGTACATACACGAATATTGACTTCGGATGATAATATAGTGGATGCCATTGAACAATATGCGAAAGAAGATATCGGTCCCAATGACGTTGTGTCGGTTGCGGAGAGCGTTGTTGCTATTACCCAGGGACGGATGAAACGGCCGGAAGAGATGGATCCCTGCTTTCTGGCGAAATTGCTCTGTCGGCTGGTGCCGCAAGAAGGAAGCCTGGCCAGTGCGTACGGCATGCAGGCGGCTATGGATGCGGAGGGGAAGTGGCGGGTGTTGTTTGCCATGGTGATGGGCATACTGGCAAAAATCGTGGGGAAAAGCGGTGTTTTTTATCAGTTGGCCGGCACACAGGCAGCGTTGATTGATGATGTAACCGGCACGATGCCGCCTTTTGATAAACATTTGGTATACGGACCCCATAATCCCGATGCGGTAGCGGAAGAAATAAAACAGCGTTTCGGTTGTTATGGAGCGGCCGTAGCGGATGTTAATGATTTGAAGCGGGCGGCTGTACTGGGAGTATCGGCAGGACTTGATGGCAAGCAGTTGGCTCAGATACTGATTGATAACCCCTTCGGCAATGCGTCTCAGCGTACGCCAATCGTTATTATTAAAAATTATGCTCAGGCGAGAGCCCATTCAAATGAGCCAGGTTAAAGGATTACCGAAGAGGATAGAATAACACTATCCTCTTTATTGTTATTATGGAGTTTAAACGGGGGAGGCAGGGTGGTGTCTCGTATTGGCATGACGACTACGGTACCGGTGGAAATTATTCTTGCCGCCGGACAGGTTCCGGTTGATTTAAATAATATTTTTATATCGGATAACCAGGCCTCCGTCCTGGTAGAAGCTGCGGAAGATGAAGGTTATCCCCGTAATATTTGCGGCTGGATCAAAGGACTTTACTCGGTAGTAGTGAGTGGCGGCAATATTGATAAGGTAATTGCCGTTACTCAGGGGGATTGCAGCAATACTCATGCCCTAATGGAAACTTTTCAATTGGCGGGAATTGAAATTATACCGTTTGCTTTTCCGTTTGACCGGGATTACGACTTGCTGCGATTGCAAATGGACAAATTGATTCAGCTGTTGGGAACCAGCTGGGAAGATGTTCAGAGAGTCAAACACCGTTTGGATGTAGTGCGGAAGAAGGTGGCCGAGATTGACCGGCTTACCTGGCAGGAAAACACGGTAAGCGGCTGGCACAACCACTTGTATCAAATTAGCTGCAGTGATTTTAACGGTAATGTGTCTGAGTTTGAGCAGACTGTTGATCGTTTTTTGCTTCAAGCCGGTGCTGCATCCGAATTTGATGAAGATATCCGTCTGGGATATATTGGCGTACCGCCGATTTTTACTGATTTATACAGTTACTTGGAGAGTGTGGGAGCCCGGGTCGTTTTTAATGAAGTGCAGCGGCAATTCGCCATGCCTTTTCCGGTGGATGATATCGTGGAGCAATACCGGCTGTATACGTATCCCTATGGAGTTTTTGGCCGGATTGAAGACATCAGGGCCGAGATAGAGAAGCGTAATTTGGACGGGGTTATTCACTATGTACAAAGCTTTTGCTTCCGTCAGATCGAGGATATGATTTTCCGGGAGAAGCTGGATGTGCCTATTCTGACGATTGAAGGGGATAAGCCGGGCAAAGTGGATGCCAGGACGAAACTGCGAATCGACAGTTTTGTGGAGATGTTGCGATGAGGTGAGGAATATGCGGTGCGGCATTGATTTAGGCAGTCGCAGTGTGAAATTAGTGTTAATGAATGAAACCGGCCTGCAGGACTCCAGGTTATTTGAAACCGTTGATTTTTACCGCAATTATGGCCGGCGGACAGACAATGGCATGGTTGTTGACTTTCCGGCGATTGGTATTGAAGCAGTGGACAGCATTACGGCTACCGGTTATGGCCGCAATACCATCGATATCGTCGGTGCGAAGATTATTCCTGAGCTGAAAGCCCATGTTGTGGGTGCTATTTGGCAGACCGGACTGGAAAGCTTTACCCTTTTGGATTTAGGCGGGCAGGATAGCAAAGTGATCAAAGTGCAGAGCGGTAGGATGGTCGGCTTTGAAACCAACGATAAATGTGCGGCCAGTACCGGACGGTATTTGGAGAATATGGCGACAGTTTTAGGTATCAGTTTGGAAGAATTGAGCCGTTACAGTGACAATCCGGTAGAGTTAAATGCTACCTGCGCTATTTTTGGTGAGTCTGAACTTATCGGCAGGATTGTGGAAGGACATGGTATTCCGGAATTAGCGGCCGGAGTGAACTATACCATTTTTAAACGGATTAAACCTATGCTGCGTTCTTTGCTTAGCGAAACGGTTGTTTTTACCGGGGGGGTGGCTCTTGGCAAGGGAATTTGCCGTTTGCTTGAGCAGGAGCTTGGCGTAAAGGTCGTTGTGCCCCGCCATCCCCAATTGAACGGCGCAATCGGCTGTGGGGTGTATGAGAAGGGAAAGAGGCGATAAAAGTGCTGTTAGGAATTGACGTGGGAGGGACTTTTACCGACGCGGTTGTAGTAGCGGCTGGGAAGGTTATCGTACAGGTAAAAACTCCTACCACCCATGGCCAGCTTTTGGCCGGAATTTTAACGGCGCTGGACAAAGCGATGATCGGCATTGACAGTGGTGAGATTGAACGGGTTGCTTTGTCTACGACCATTGTTACCAACACTTTAGTAGAGGGGAAAACCGATCCGGTGGGGTTGTGCCTTCTGCCGGGTCCGGGGATGGATCTTAGCGGGATGATTCCCGCCAAGTCCTATCGGTTGGCAGGCAGTATTGATCATCGGGGCCGGGAAGTGGTGGAACCTGACCGATTGGCAGTACATGACGCCTGCCGGGATTTTACCGATTGTGATGTTTTTGCCGTTTCCGGTAAATTTTCAGTACGCAATCCGAAACAGGAATTGCAGGTCGCCCGTTGGATCAGGGAAACGGCAGATCCAAACTATATTAGTCTGGGATCTGCCGTATCAGGAACGCTTAATTTTTGGCGCCGAACCAATTCCGCTTATTATAACGCTGCCGTCTGGCGTCAGTTCGGTGTTTTTGCGGCTGATATTGAAACGGCTTTGGCTCAGCGGGATGTTACAGCTCCTGTATACGTATTAAAAGCCGACGGCGGGACAATGCCTTTGGCGGCGGCCAAGGAACAGCCGGTAGAGGCCATTTTTACCGGACCTGCCGCTAGTGTGCTGGGGATTATGGCGATGCATGACAATCACCTTCCCGCCATATCACTGGATATTGGCGGAACAACAACCGATATTGCTTTGTGGCAGGAAGGGGTGCCTTTATTTGCTGCCAGGGGAGCAAATATCAGTGGTTATCCTACTGCTGTTCGGGCTTTTTGGCTGAAATCGGTGGGCCTGGGCGGCGATAGTTTTGTTCGCCGGGAAAATGGGAAACTTAAGATTGGGCCGATGCGACGGGGACCGGCCATGGCAATGGGCGGTGATCAGCCAACTGTATCGGATGCGATGATTGTGGCAGGGAAAGCTTCCTTTGGTGATGAAACTCGGGCCTATGAGGCGATGACGCAGGTTGCTGCTTCCGATCAGACGCCCCAGGAAACGGCCCGAATGGTAATGGAGGCTGCGGCCGAGATTATTTGGCAATCGGTGGAAGCTATGCTGGATGAACAGGTTGCTGCGCCTGTTTACAGGGTGGAAGATGTTGTTCATAGTAATCGCTTTTTACCCCGATGGGTAATTGGTGTCGGAGGAGCGGCTGGTGGATTGGCACCGTTAGTGGCGAAGAAGTACCAGGTTCCCTGTGTGGTACCGGAAGGCGCGATGGTTGCTAATGCTGTTGGCGCTGCCGTTGCGAGACCTACAATTGATATTACGCTGCGGGCCGATACTGCCCAGGGTTATTTCACGATTGCGGAACTGGGCCTGCGGCAGCGGTTGACCAAACAACACTTCGGTCTTGCTGATGCCGGTGAGCTGGCATCACAGTATTTGTCCGAACGGGCCAAACAAGCCGCTATGTCTGTTTCTGAGGTGGAGACTCTGCAGGCGGAAGAGTTTAACCTGGTCAGAGGCTTTAGTACGGCAGGAAAAATTATCACCTGCCGCAGACAGATTAAGCCGGGAGTACTGATGAATATTTCCGGGTTTAGCCAAAAGGGGGCCGTGTTATGAGTGCCAAACCGTTAGGCCTGGTATTTTTCCCGGCTTTTGACTGGGCAATCAGTCCAAGCCATCCGGAACGGGAAGAACGATTGTTGTATACCCGGGATCAGATTGTGGAAGAAGGGCTGCTGGACATGCCCGGCATTCGGGAATATAAGCCGTCTATGGCTGACTATAAAGATATCGAACGGGTACATATTGGAGTGCCGAATCTTCGGTCCCTTATCACTGATGCTCATTTAGTTTCGGCAGGGGGAGCAATTACGGCGGCAGAGTCGGTGATTCGGGGAGAAACAGCCCGGGCTTTTGCTTTGGTTCGTCCGCCGGGACACCATGCTATGCGGGTGGTCCATGGTACCCGTGGTTTTTGTACTGTAAACATGGAAGCTGCCATGATTGAGCATTTGCGGCAGCAGTATGGCATCAAAAAAGTGGCTATTGTTGATACCGATGTTCATCATGGTGACGGGTCCCAAGACATATTCTATAATGATCCGGATACTTTGTTTATTTCTTTTCATCAGGACGGCCGGACGCTGTATCCCGGCACCGGTTTTACCGATGAACTTGGCACGCCCAATGCCCTGTGTTCTACGGTAAATCTGCCGCTGCCGCCGGGAACTGGCGATGAAGGACTGCATTATATACTGGATCAGTTGATTCTGCCGATGCTGGATGATTTTAAGCCCGAATTGGTGATCAATTCCGCCGGGCAGGATAATCACTACACCGATCCTTTGGCCAATATGGCGATAACGGCTCAGGGCTATGCTCGCTTAGCCGATAAATTAAAGGCGGATATTGCCGTATTGGAAGGCGGCTATTCGATTGAGGATGCGCTGCCCTATGTGAATGTGGGAATTATTCTGGCTATGGCCGGCCTTGATTACAGTAAAGTCAGTGAACCCGATATTACCAGATGTCCGCGGCAGTCGGTAGCTACTACTGCCTATATTAAAAGACTGGTGCAAGAGCGGCAGGAAATGTGGCGGAATCGGGAGCAATTAAGGCGGCAAGCCATTGCCCGGGCCGGGGATTTCTGGCAGCGGAAGCGTGGTATTTATTATGATGACAGTGGAATCAGCGAGCAGCAGTTGGAGTCCGTGCGGATTTGTCCCCATTGTCATGGTTATGTTACGCTGGCAACTGAGTCGGGGGATTACGGAATAAATGCAAAGTCTGCCTTTGCGGCAATTATTCCCCGGAATGCCTGCTCTCATTGTCGGCAGGAAGCCCGAGACCGTGTTTTAAGAGCCAAAAAGCAGGGGAGATTCGATTACTATTTTATTCAGGATAAGCCGGCCGATCACTTAGAGGAATTGTAATAACGATATACAGGAGGTACTTATGACACGAATTGATGGACGACAAAAAGATGAAATGCGGAAGGTGAAAATTACTCGTAATTATTTAAGATATGCGGAAGGGTCGGCTTTGATTGAGGTTGGCAATACCAAGGTAATTTGCGCGGCCACCATAGAAGACAGAGTGCCTCATTTTTTAAAGGGAAGCGGTGAAGGCTGGATTACGGCCGAATATTCCCTGCTGCCTCGTTCGACCCAGAGCCGTAATCCGCGGGAATCGGCAAAAGGCAAAGTGACAGGGCGTACCCATGAGATTCAGCGGCTGATTGGACGGGCACTACGCAGTGTAGTGGATTTAAAAGCATTGGGAGAACGGACAGTTTGGATTGACTGTGACGTGATACAGGCCGATGGCGGCACTCGCACCGCCTCTATTACCGGTGCATTCGTAGCCCTGGTTGACGCTGTGGATACCATCTATTCCAATAGCGACAAACCTTTTCCTGTTAAGGATTTTCTGGCGGCGGTGAGCATTGGATTGCTTGAAGAGGGAATTGCTATGGATTTGTGCTATGAAGAAGACTCTAGCGCCATTGTGGATATGAATGTAGTAATGACCGGCACCGGCCAATTCGTTGAAATACAAGGTACCGGCGAAAAACGGCCTTTTACCAAAGATCAGATGGAACAGATGGTTGGGGTGGCTGAACAGGGTGTTATGAGTTTAATTGACTATCAAAAAGATATTTTGGGGCCGCTGACATGGAAGGTGGGCCGGGAACCGTGATAGAAGTTGTTGTAGCCAGTAAAAATGCCGGAAAAGTTGCTGAATTTACTGCTGCTTTTGCGGCTGTTCCGATTCGAATTTTATCGCTTGCTGATTTCGGCGATATTCCGGAAGCGGAGGAAAACGGCGACACTTTTGAAGCCAATGCTCTTGCCAAGGCCCGGCATTATGCCCATTATACGGGCAAGGCTTGTCTGGCCGATGATTCGGGCCTGGAAGTTGACGCACTGGATGGGGCGCCGGGGGTATACTCGGCCCGTTATGCCGGAGAACATGGCAGTGATGAAGCGAATAACCGTAAATTATTGGCCGAAATGGAGAAATTTGCTCCGGGAAAACGAAGCGGGAGATTCTGCTGCGTATTGGCATTTGTTGCCGAAGATGGTACAACCTTAACAGCTGCCGGTACTTGCGAGGGAATTATCCTTCAGGCTCCTTCCGGTCATGACGGTTTTGGCTATGATCCGTTATTTTATGTCCCCGCAAAAGGAAGAACCTTTGCGGAACTTTCCCTAACGGAAAAGAACGGCATCAGTCATCGGGGAAAAGCCATTCGAAGCATGGTGGAGCAATTAACGGGGTATTACCGGTGAAATTCGGCGTTATCAGCGATACTCATGGCGATGAAGCGGCTATTCGGCAGGCCGTTGCGCTAATCGGCGAGGTGGATGGGTGGCTCCATGCCGGCGATTACAGTCAGGATGGCGCGGTATTGGCCGCCTTAACCGGGCAAAAAATAATTGCGGTTAAGGGAAACTGCGATGGGGCGGCTTCGGCAAACATCAATGAATTTATCGATGTTGACGGGAAGAAAATCTGGCTTACCCATGGACATCGGTATCAGGTAAAGCAGGGAATTCACGAGCTCAGCTGGTGGGCCAGGCAGTATGAAGCGGACGCGGTGATTTACGGCCATACTCATGTCTCCAATATTTTTTGGGATAAGGAGCTTTTATTATTTAATCCCGGCAGTGCCGCCTGTTTCAACTGGAATGACAATTCTGCCTGCGGCATACTGGAAGTGGATTCTGCGGGAAATATCATTCCCCGGATTCTTAAGATTGCATGAAAAGAAAGCTGTCTCATGATAAGTTTTTCCTATCTGAGATAGCTTTTTTAGCAGGTAAAATTTAAGTTATGCCGAAAGGATCATTTATTCAGATATGATTGGACTCATTTATAAGGAGTACGACATGGTGTGTATTGCTCAATTGAGACAGGATATCATGAAGATTAATAATGCAATTAATACGAAAATGTATGGCAGAGGTCTTATTCGGCAGAAAGTTTGTTTTTTGGAAGAAGAGAATATAATCTTAATCATTGCCAACAATCAAAGGGTGCCTGCGTTGGCGGCATTAGACAGTAAAGATCGTACAGCGACCCGACTGTTTGATATGACATTACTTAAAGAGTTTTCGGAAAGATTGAAGGAAGAACTTTCTATTACACTTGGATTATCGATAAAATGTATTTTAAAAGACTACGATCCGGTTTGTGAATTAGCAGTTACAACAATTGTTTTAGAAAAGAGGATAATTGATAAAAAATAATAAAATGAGTAATATTTGTGCAGGAAAAAAGCAGATTGTATCGAAATACTACTCATCAAAGATGAGCTAAATAAATAGGTGGGCCGAAAGAACTCGTTTTGAGTGCTTAAAAGCTACCAGTATGAACGCAAGCGGTTCGAAATGCAGATTTTAAAATGCATTCCGGCAAGAGCGTTTTACTGGTAGCTTTTTGTCTTACTTGGCTTAAAGGAAGGTGATAAGTGAAAAGGGCTGAAAGGAATACTAATGTTTTTATTACAGAGGGGGATGAAGTGGTGGAAACAAACGGGAGGACAAAGGTAAAAGATGTATTAACAGTGCTTGATAAAATTACCGGTGGCAGATGTGTGAAAAATCTAAGTGATATTTTTGAAGGGAAAAACCCTTTTGTCGTAGTAAAGTCTTCCAATATTCCTGGTAAGCAATGTATGGAAACCCCAGGTTTTGTCTGCGGTAATTTGGAAGCACCGGTACACAAAATTGCTGTGACCATGACATTGACGGAGTGTAATATTGAATTGGCCGGGGCTATCGGTATTGATGTTATTATTGCGCACCATCCGATTGTGGAGGCGGCTAATTCCGGGGGAGTGACTTTGCGAAATTATTTGGCTCTTTATGGAATCTCAGTGTTTGAACTTCATGAGGCATTTCATGGTCTGCACCCCGGGATTGCATTGCTTCACGGACACAAGGCATTTCGGGTAGATATTGCCTATGGCGGTATACCGGGAAATATTTTATATGTGGGGAAAGCCTTGGAAGAGGTAGATACTTTAGGAGATATTTTAGAGCGACTGGATACCTTTATGGGGCTTGAAGAGGAGAATAAGGTCTTGATTGCGGAGAGATCATGCCGGGGCTGCGATTGCATTAGCGAAACGAATGTTGCTACAGGCGGAAAAATATTGCTGGGTACCCGTAAGGATAAGGTGGACACTATTATTCATATTTTTCCGCACACTGGGTTTAGCCCTAAACATCTTGAACAGGTGAAAAAAGAGCATCCTGAGGCCGACACTGTATTGGCGTCCATCAGCCGCGTCCGACCCGACAGTGAGCTAGTGGAAAAAGCGAAAGAATTAAAAATGAATTTTATTGTAGGGAATTCTCATGCCATGGAAATTTTGGAAAATGGGCTGCCGTTGGCGAAAGCGATTGAAAAACAGCTTCCTGATGTAGAAGTGGTCCTGTTTAGAGAGCGTATTACCTCAACTCCTTTAGCGATGGCAGGAACAAAAGCAGTGCGAGAATACGCCGCCGACATTGCGGAACGGTTTCTTCAACCAAAGTAGTGAAATATAACGGAGGTATGAACGATGAGTGAGAATAACAATGCCGAAACTGTAAAAAAGGCTTCGCTGAAAAGAGAAATGAAGCCCATCGAATATCTAGGGTTTGTATTGGTAGTTTTAGCATTAATCGCACTATTCTATTTTCCTGCACCGGTCGCCGGCGCGTTTACAGCGGCGGCGGCTAAGGTTAAATCCGTTTGCTTTGATGCGTTTTTAATGAATATTGTTGGGTGGGCAATTATTTGCGGTGTTATTTTAGGACGATTAATGGAACGGGCCGGTTTTACCGATGCGTTAATTCGGATATTTGTTCCTATTACCCAGCGAATTGGCGTGAATCCCGCGGTTGTGGTACCCGCTATTTATCACATTATAGGGGATATTAATGCCGCGGGCAGAATAGCCGGGCCGACGGTGAAAAAAGCTGGGGCGACTAGAGATGAACAGAAAATTGCAATCGCGACAATGGTTCAGTCACAACAGTCATTTTCTACATTTATGCTGGGCCTTGTCGCCCTCACATTAGCGAACATCAATCCGTTTCCCCTGATTATTATTGCGATCTTTCTGCCGATTGTCGTTGTGCCGTTTATTCTTAAAAACACAATTTGGCGGGATACGAAAGGCGTTCCGTTGAGTGAACTGCCGCGATTTACTCCTGAGACGCCATGGATGAGTGTTTTATTCGGAGCGGCAAAAGAGGGGGCCGAGGTTCTGTTCCTGATTGTTATACCGGCTGCTGCTGCGGTGTTTGCTATTATCGGCGCCTTGGAATACGCCGGGATATGGCAGGTGATTCAAGGGTGGATCACGGTAGCTTTAAATGCGATTTCCGTTGATGTCGAAACCGGGACAGTCACCATTCTAGCCGCGCCAACTTTGGCTATGGGCATGCTGACAAAGACGGCGGCGACGATTCCGCCTAAAATGGTGGTTGGTTCGTTTGTCTTGGCGGCTTCGGGATTTCCGATTGGAGTAATGTTGGGGCAGATCCCCATGATTTGGAAGGGAGTATCCGATTTGACGGAAGCGGAAGCGGCGAAAGCCGCCTGTTTAGGTATTGGAATGCGGATTATTACTGCATGGCTGGTGGCCGAGTTTTTAACGCCTTTCATCATGAGGTAGATAGTAACTATGGCAGGGGTATAGCCCCGGATTCATAGTTGACGTACGGAATTTATTAGCAAGGAATCTTAATCAAGTAGTTGCCGCGGGATGTCCAATCAATGGCAACATCGGGACGAAGCAGGGGAATCTCGGTGGGCATCCCGCCATCGGCAGCGACTGCAAGGGACAGATAGTAGGCAAGTTGTCCTTGGTCAAGAATTACATTTGTTTCCAATGCAACGGTTAGTTCTTTTAGCTGATTTTCTTCCAGCGACAAGGGCGCTGATTCAGCAGCCTCTAACGGACCAAGCCCTGCCGGAAGATCATCTAAAGCATATTGTTTTGTGCGGCCAAAGCCGGCAATCCGTTTACCTGGTAAAATGAAATCGTTCAGATTATACTGATCCCGGCCGGAGGTTTCGGGGATAACCTGCCCGTTGTTTACCAGAGCAACTGAAAAATAGTCACCGTTGTTGACCTCAAGCTGATGTTCCGTTTTGATTTCCATGGACAGACGCATTAGTTTTCCCTCCTAATACTTTCTCGCGTTTTCTCGTATCAAAATATGCAAGAATGTTAAAAGTGTGAGTATCCTTACTTGTGGGGGAGGAAAAAATTAGTGCGGGTCGAAAATGATTAGAGACTTGTGCATTGATGCCCAGATAGGCTCAGGCGGATATATTCTGCAGTTAGTTGCTACGGTTTTTCTGATGATCACAAAATTGTTAAAATATTTTTAATATAATGTTATTTTGTGCAGGAAAAAAAGAAGAACCAGCGAAGTAGTACTCATCATAAATGAGCGATGAGACGTACTCAATTTCATGAGCGCTATAATGTCTCATTGAAGTAAAAAGGAGGAGGATATTATGGCTAAAAAAGTAGTAATTGTTGGTGGGGGATGGGCAGGCTGCGGCGCCGCATTAGCGGCTCGGAAAGCAGGCTGCGATGTAGAATTATTTGAGCGGGCAGATATGCTGCTTGGTACCGGACTGGTTGGCGGGATTATGCGCAATAATGGACGGTTCACCGTTGCCGAGGAAATGCTTGCTATGGGTGGCGGCGATCTGTTTACCATTACGGATGAAAATGCCCGTCACAGAAACATTGATTTTCCCGGGCATAAGCATGCATCGCTTTACGATGTATGTACCATTGAACCCGCTGTGCGCAAGGCACTGCTGGCTGCCGGGGTAAAGGTTCATCTTAAGGCCCGTGTTAAGGATGCTATTGTGGAAGATGGTAAGATTGTAAAGGTTATCGCTGATGTATTCCATAGTGGTGAAGTGATTGAAGCCACGGGTGACGCTTTCGTCGATGTCTCTGGTACTGCCGGTCCCCAAGTCAATTGTATGAAGCATGGTAATGGCTGCGCCATGTGTATCTATCGCTGCCCGACCTTTGGTCCCCGCTTCAGCATTGCCGCCAAAGCCGGCATTAAAGAGATGATCGGTGAAAAAGCGGACGGTAGTTTTGGTGCTATGAGCGGTTCATGCAAACTTCACAAAGATTCCTTAGCACCCGCGGTGAGAGAGGAGCTGGATAAGACTGGCGTTTGCGTCATTCCGGTGCCTAAGAATCTCCAGAAAAGCATGTCGGATCTTGCGCAAAAAGCCTGTCAACAATATGCGCTGAAGGAGTTTGCTGAGAATATTGTTTTACTGGATACCGGCCACGCAAAACTGATGTCTGCTTATTATCCAATTGAAATGCTTCGCCAGATCCCTGGTTGTGAGAATGCCCGTTTTGAGGATCCCTATTCCGGCGGCATTGGCAACTCCATGCGTTATTTCGGAATGCTGCCCCGCGACAATGCTCTCAAGGTAGAAGGACTGAAAAATGTCTTTTGCGGCGGAGAAAAAGCCGGGTTGTTGGTAGGCCATACCGAAGCAATTATTACGGGAACTCTTGCTGGTCATAATGCTGCAAGATGCGCATTGAGGCTGGATATGATCGAGATTCCCCGGAGTCTGGCCTGCGGCGAAGGCATAGCTCATGTAAAAGAAAGAATGCAGACGAAAGAAGGGTTAACTAAGAAATATACCTTCTCAGGTTCGGTGCTATTTGATCATATGAGGAGCAAAGATTTGTATACCACTAACGTTCAAAAAATTAAGGAAAACGTTAAGAACGCCAATATGATAGACTTTTTCGCAAAGAATCTTACGGGTTATCGTTCGGAAGCGGCTGCAACTAGAACGGATCAATAAGTAGTTGAAGTACATATTTTGTTTTTCCCGGCAAAGGCATAGAGAGGTTACTCTATGCCTTGTCGTGTGAAACATCCGATTTCGAGCGATGCCAGTTTAGTCACTAAATGTTAAATGGGGGAGGATTCTACAATGCAACAAGTTGCGACATTGTCACTTGCGGATTGGGTCTTTATGTTTTTTGTAATTGTTACCTTGGGCTGTTTGGCGACACGTCGGGATGCTTTGCTGCCGACTTCCGTGGGACTGTTAGTGGTTGGGTCGATTCTTAAGGGGAGTATTATTGGTGGACTTATGGTGTCATTTAATGCCATTTTGGCGTCTACTACCGACTTATTAAATATTATCATTGTCATAGCTATGGTTGTTATGATGACCAAAACAATGGAAGATATGGGTTCAGACCGCCTGATGGTTGCTCCTCTCCGTAGTTTATTAGGCAATCCCAGTGTTTCTTATTGGGTTATTGGTTTTGCAATGCTAATTCTTTCCTGGTTTATTTGGCCTACGCCGGCTGTTGCCCTATTGGGTGCGCTTGTTTTGCCTCTGGCGATTGTTGGCGGTTTACCACCTATCATTGCTGGTATGTCGCTATCAATTTTTGGTAAAGGCATCGCTTTGTCAAGTGACTTTATTATTCAGGGCACGCCATCCATAACTTCCAAAATGACAGGAATACCGGTTGGTGACATTATGTCCGCCAGTATTCCCGTATGGGCAACGGTTTCTCTTGTTGCGGCCGTTAGTGCTTTCTATATTGCGCACAAGGCTATAAAAGCCAGCAAAGGCAAAGAAATTGAGAATACTTCCAGCAGCCAAGAAATGGCGAAAAGGGCTGCTGCCGCTACGGCCACTATTAACGCCAGCCCAATTGGCAGAGTGATGGCATGGATTATCCCGCTGGCCCTGCTGCTGGATGTTTTCTTTATGTTTAAACTGGGACTGAAAGGCGGCGCGGCGACCGCTCTTGTCGGCGGTACTACGCTGGCTATTACCATGATTAGTGCTTGTTTTCAGTATAAGGACGATGCTTTCTCCAAAGTGATGAATCATGCCCGTCAAGGCTGGATGTTTGCCGTAAAAGTATTTGGACCGGTTGTAATTATCGCCGGATTCTTTTGGTTAGGCGGCGATTCACTGAAAGATATCCTAAAGGATAAAAATGTTCAGGGCCTAATGTTTGACTGGGGGTACTTTATTGCCGCCCATGTACCGATTAATACCTTTATGGTATCTTTAATGGTGACTATTGCCGGCATACTAGCCGCTTTCGACGGCTCCGGCTATGCGGCCATTCCTCTGGGAGCAAGCATAGCTATGGCTCTTGGTACGCCAATTGGTGCCGATGTATCTATCCTGGCTTCTCAAGCCCAAATGGCTGCTATTTGGACAGGCGCCACTTTGGTTCCCTGGGGCTTCCTTGCGGTTACCGCATCTTTCGCCGGCGTTGACCCGGCTGACTTGGCACGACGCAACATGTGGCCAACCCTGCTGGGCTTGGGCGCGGGTGTTATCGTCACCACGTTTCTGGCGTAATTTCAAATATGTGGAGACCAAACATACAAATCATCAAAGATGATGAATCTTTTTAAAAATATTGTTAGAAAAATTCGTAAAGGGTTGCAGAAACAGCTGGGTTGATTTATACTAATAGTAGGTCATCAAAGATGAGCGATGATCGAGAGCTTAATTGAAAAATCTAATAGGGTCATATTATGGGTTAACACTACTCATTAATGGTGAGTTACTAATGGGTGAGATATTGGAGGGAGTATCGTGTTAAGATCCTTAAACCAAGTGATGGATGCGCTCGACATAGAGACTTTCTTTATCTGCCAAAGTGAACAGGAAGGTAAAAACCTGATGTTGAGTCTGCTGACGAATATGGGCTTTAAAGATATTGATATTGTGTTTGCTCAATATGCAGGCCCCGGCGCCCGCATTAGGGGCAGGGCCTATGTGCATCGTCCTGCGGATCAATACAGATGGCTGTTTGCCGATACTGGAAAGGAAGGGGAATAAGTATGAAATGCAAAGTGATGCTTGTTCCTATTGATCCGGTTCATGATATCGGGTTAAAAATGATCGCCAGAGGTTTGATAGAGAAAGGTCATGAAATCATAATGCTGCCGCCGGATCTAGCGATGGAAGAAATCGTCGAGCAAGTGCTCAGAACAAAAAATGTTGACACACTCTTGATGAGCCGGACGCTGGGCTACGGTGTCGGGGAATTATTGGCCCGCTTTATTGATCTTGTCGACTCAACAGGAATTCGGGAAAAAGTCAAGATTGGTATCGGCGGAATGGCCATTAGGCCTGAGCTTGCGGCTGAATTGGGCTTTGATGCCGGTTTTGGCCCCGGGACAACGGTGGAAGAAACAATATGCTTTGTGGAAGGCCGGGAATATACACCTGATACACTGCGAACTCAAAAGGTTAAGCAAGACATGACAGCAGGGTATGACTACGCCTATCATAGTACGTTAATCGGCGATGAGCTGCATTCCATTACCGATATGATTCTGGACTGGGTCGACGATAAGACATCACCAGGCGTCGAGCGGGCTAAAGTACGCGATGAACTTTGGGATATAGAAAGATGGCGCAGCCGCCAAGGTAATCCGGAATTTGACAAAGTCTATCCTGGCCTATGCGGCGAGATCCCTCGCCGCTACTACCAGACAGGTGAATTACATCCCAAGACTCGACGCTTTACAGTCGATGAAGTGCAGGCTTTTGAAAGATATCAAAAAGAAACAAAGTCCCGGATGTCAGTAATGAAACTGCAGCATACGCGTAAAAAGCCAATGATATTTAATCAGTACGGTACAGGATGTCCTTTTATGGATATCGGTCATGTAATAGCCAGCGAAGCGTGGGGGGCGGATGGTGTAGTTCATTTCGATCCTTCGTGGGGGGCAAGAACGGAAGGGTTTCTGGACGGGTTTTTAACCCATCAGGAGGATGGAACAGTTATTACCCCGGCGAACCTTAATCGTATTCATGGGGGATTGGAAAAGTCTACATTGTGGCAGGTTCGGGCGCATCGGGGCCTTAATACCCCGGAGACGGTTGTGCTGGCGGGAAAGATAGGCGCTGATTTGACGAAGATTAACATTTGCTATGGGGCGCTGGGGGCCGGCACTGATCCGGAACGAATGACTGTCGACGGTTATCATTCAATCTTATATGCCGCAAAGTACAATATGCCTTTTGACGTAGTAACAAATGAAGAACTGTGCGGGGTTCCGTCATACAAGGCGTTTGCCGGCATGCTGATTGTCGCTGATCTAGCGAGAAGACTTGGCGCCCGGCCCATTTTACAGCCCCTTTTCGCTTATTCGCCGGAAGTGATGATTCACGGATATATGGAAGACAACTATATTGATTTCAATGCCGCAAAAGTGTTCGCGTTACGAAGCATTATTAATGCACCTATCTGGCCCGGGGCACCAATCGGTTTCTTGACTCATACCGAAGACCGTGTGCAGTCGGCGATGACGACGGCACTGCATACTTGTCTGGGTTCATCACTAGGTGTTGATGCTGTCTCTATTGCTTCTACTGACGAGGCATATTCCGGCGGGCCGATTACCATTCCGGCCAAAATAGACACACTGCGTGCGGTCGCGGAAAGTCTTCGTTTCATGGGCCAGGCCCATATTAGAGAGACAGAACAGGCTCAGGTATATGCCGATCGCATGGTAGAGGGTATAAGCCACGTACTCTCCGACATCATCCATTGTGGTGATTTTGTTACCGCCATTCATGCGGGCCTCCTGGGAAGTAGAGAAGAAGGAGCATATCCGGGACGAACCGGTAAAGGTACAGTAACAATAAAGAAAGGGGTGTATGAATATGACAGATCCTTATGCGGCAGGGAAGCTTGTCAGTAATCCCTATACAAAAAAGAGTGATGTGGCCGGTCCATTGGTTGCAATTCTTGACGGCCGGATGGAAGACAGGGGCCTTAATTTAATGAAGCCGATTTCTCGCTGTGTTAAAACTTATGATGTGCATGAAATCATTCTTACTGATGAGCAGGAGGCCGGTCCTGGTAGGAAAGTGAACCGAATTGCTTATTTGGGTTTTTTTGAAGTGGCTGGCGGTGGCGTAATTGTCGCCGGTGATAAAGTACTTCTTGATGATGTTTGTGTTGGTGTCTTGGCGGGTTTTGATGAGACCCATATGCCCAATCATCTCAATATTGTCATAAAGACAGATAAATTATTAACCGGCGTAGAATGCGGGGCAGGTTTAGGTAATATAATTACCTTTAAAATAAAAACCTAATATCAATAGGGGAGGAAAAAGATGAGTATTGAAGCTAAGCTGAAAGAGATGGGTCTGGAACTTCCGTCAGCACCAAAGCCGGTAGCGGCTTATGTTCCAGCCGTAAAGGTTGACGGGTATGTCTACACATCAGGACAGATACCTTTTGTCAATGGCGAATTAAAGTTTAAAGGTAAAGTAGGCAAGGATCTCGACGAGACACAGGGATATGAGGCGGCTAAATGCTGTGTGTTAAATTGCCTGAGTGTAATTAAAGCACAAATCGGTGATCTTGACCGTATTGAAAAGGTGATAAAGGTTGTGGGCTTTGTAAGCAGTGCTCCAGGCTTTAATATGCAGCCTAAAATTATTAATGGTGCTTCAGAACTTTTAGGTCAATTGTTTGGTGAAAAGGGACAGCATGCCAGGTCTGCTGTCGGCGTTAGCGAATTGCCGCTTGATGCTGCCTGCGAAGTAGAATTGATTGTAAAGTTTAACTAAATATAAATACATAAATAAAGGAGAGGAATTTTCTATGGCTAAATTCAAGTATAAACATCAAATGTATCAACATCTTCTGGCGAATACTGCCAATATCTATGCCGATGCCCGGAAGGCTGCTGAAGAACTAAAAATCCCGGCAGATATTAAAGGTAAATTTGGGATGACAGGTGGCATCTCGGGGTGTCCGGCACCGCTGAGGGACGATATGATAAAAGCAGGCGAAGAAGTATCCCAAAAGGTAATGCCTCTGGCAGGCATGGTTACTCAGATCCGCGAACTGGTTAAGGATATTTATGGCGACGAATATGACGCTGCTCCGGTTAGTACTTGCGAAGCAGGCCTATGGACGGCTTTTGGTTGTTTGTTTACGCCTCCCAGCCTTGGCATGGGTGATAACTATCGTGCTCGTTATATAGCGCCTCTGGAAAAACATTTTCATCATCAAGGCGGCTATGGCCGGCCGTTCCCTGCTCGCTATAAAGATATGCTTGCTGACCGCGGGACTACTCCGGGTGAGCTTGGGGTATATGGCAAGCGCCAAAACAACCTGGATGTCATTGTAGTACCGCTTGCCGGTGCGAAATACGATGTTCATGGCATCAAATCCCATCCGGTTCCGATGCTGGCGAAAGTTGATCCGAAGCAGGTCTTTGAAGATATGAAAAAATTTGCCGGCATTCATGCCAGCATGCTGACTGGTATCGCATCCGTGGGCTATGATACTCCGGGCTACGGTTACGGCGTCCATGAAAAAGATGGTTGCCCAACCTTGCAAAAAATGTATGCCAAAATTGCCCAGGAATATGGTATTCCGTACGTGATTGATAATGCCTGGGGTGTACCCGGTATTGGCCACGATATCCGTAAATCTGGTGCTGACGTTATCATCTACAGTATGGATAAGGCCAGCGGTTGTGCTACCAGCGGTCTGATTATTGGAAAAGCAGATGTTATGGTGCCAATCCGTCGTTCATTGGGCTTCCATGGCGACAGATGGGGTTCAACCGGCTCTTATGGTAAAGCTGCTTTCGTAGGGTTTGATCCCGGGAAAGAAGCACTTGCCTCGCAAATTCAGGCATTGAAAGTATTGCGGGATAATCCTGGCGTATACACGAATGCAGTTGATGATCTGTATGATGTGGTTGTAGAAGAGTTTGCCAAGATTAATCCCAAACTTAAAACAGGCATCGTCATCAGTAAATCCTATAATTCCCGTGCAGTTGAAGTTAACTACGAAGGCACTTGGGCGAACGGTGAAATGGGATTGCCGATTTTCTCGATTGAAGATATGTATTCTAACACAAACATGTTCCAAAGCGGTATGGCGCAAATGGGCGTAATTCCGACCATTGCTTATGATGGCAACTTATTCTTCTCGCCGGATCTTGCAACTACCGACAGTAAGGGTAATCTGTTGAAGGATGTTATGAGATATGGTGTTAAGGCTCAGGTTGCTTTAATGGAGATCGTCGCAAAGTATGCAGGCGTTATCTAATTCAGCCGGTTAAAATTCATAATGGATGTAGAGCAGGTATGGCAGAGGTATTGAGGACAATCCTTGATGCCTCTGCGTATTTTCAAAACAGCCGCTGGATGAGGAAAAGAGTAGAATCTTTAGGGCAGACTATATTGATGCCCCAACAGTTCTAGCTGAATCTAGCTGGAATTTCCCGCGACCTGGGCGAAACGATAGCAGGTATTGAAATCTCCACCATTCCGGCTAATGAACAGATGCAAGAACGTGGTTGAGAAGTAAAATTGAATGATTATTATCAAGAATAATTGAAGAAGGCAGGAAATAATCAGCTTCGAGGCGAATCCACAAATATCTAGGTTTGTCTACTCGCGATTGTTCGTACGGAGGTTGGATCATTGTTAAGCAATAAGGAAAAAATAGAACGGGATATTTTGCGGATTGTTCGCGATGCTAAAAAGCCGATTGGTTGTGGAATTATTAGCACGCTGCTGCAGGCCGAGGGGTATAGTGTCAGTGAGGCTACTGTTGGTAGAGTATTACGGGATTTAGACAATATGGACTATACGGAAAAAGCTGGGTATCAAGGCCGGACGTTATCTTGTACCGGCGAAAAGCGGTTGATTGAACTTTGTAAGGAAGAACGACGGCTGCAATGGGGCGTAGAGTTCGCCGAGGCGCTGCAGGGACATACGAAAGAGCAGCTATTGGAAGTCCTTGTGGCCCGGAGGGCGATAGAAAGTGAGCTGGCCGCCCTGGCCGCACAAAATGCTACTTCAGAGCAGTGCTCCATATTGCAGCAGATTTTGCAATGTCAGCGTACTACTACTGACTTTGGCGGCACTACGGCTCAGGAGGATATCGAATTTCACGCTGCAATTGCACAAATGTCAGGCAATGCCGTGCTTAAAGCGGCCATTGCTCTCATTCGCCAGGATACACAGCTGTCACCGGTATTGGAATATATCCGTAAACGGGTGCATAGTGTGGTGTTTATTGATCATCAAAAGATATATCAGAGTATAAATGACAGGAATTCCCCTGCAGCCAGAGAGGCTATGATTCAACATATTAACAATCTGATTCATGATGTTGAGTCTTATTGGGAAAATACGCTATCAGATGAGACTTGATCCAGGGGGGTGACTCCAGCTGAATAAGGGTGAGATGTTGTTAGCTCATTGAGAAGGTCCTTTTGCTACAGGCTGCGTAGTTGCTGCCGCCATTATGCGAAAGTATTCTTAATGAGCTATTCTTTTACGGTAGTGCCAAAAAATTCATTGGGCAGGTGATGACAATATTTACTGAACTCACACTTGGATTGGCCGGGACTGCTAAAAACACGGGAAAGACGACCACTGCGGCAACTATCATTGAAGAAATCAGATCCCGGGGTATCGCTTTATATTTAACAAGTATTGGTTTTGACGGCGAAACCGTTGATAACATAACCGGTCTGCCTAAGCCTAAGCTTTGGGTTGAACCGGGAGATATCGTTGTAACAGCCGAAAGGTGTATCGGTATCAGTACAGCGAAACTGAAAAAAATAGAGGACACCGGCATTACTAATCCTTTGGGAAAGATATACATTACTCAGGTGAGACAACGCGGGTTAGTGGTTACTGCCGGTCCGAACAAAAGCAGCGAACTGTGTAGGATCATGGATATACTGCGACGCTTAGGTCCGGCAGTAACGATTGTCGACGGGGCATTAAACCGCATGGCTCCCATGATAAAAACGGATGGATTTGTATTATCTACAGGGGCATCAAGAACGCCGAATATTGAACAGTTGGCCCAGGAAACGGGCTTGATTTGGAATCTCTGCAATCTTGTAAAGGTACCTAGAGCCGGTGAACTGGCTGAACAGAGAATTGATAAAATTACTCTTCTGGACGGCAGTCTGAAAGAGGTGGCATCATGTCCGGCTTCTTCCTTACTCAATGAGGCTGAAGTTGCGAGTTTGTTTGCACAACCGATAAAGGACGGGTATTATCTTTACATACCCGGAATTATTGGGGAGAAAGCATTGCACAGCGTGTATGAAAAGCTGGCAGGTCTGCATCGACGACTGATTTTGGCTTTTGCAGATCCGATCAAATTATTGGTATTTGGCAATCCGGCAGCTTATTATCAATTGCTTATGCAGCTTGAAGAAATAGGCGTATTTGTTGGAGTTGTAAAACGTATTCCGCTGTTAGCGATTACGGTCAATCCGTTTTATCCCGAATATAGGTGGAATGACAATCGCTATAGTCCGGCATTTGTGGATCTTATTCGCTTGCAAGTTTCGATTCAAAACAGCGTTAGGGTACCGGTATACAATGTAGTCCGGCAAGGCGGCAAGGAACTTGTAGATCAGCTTTTAACCAATGCCCGGCGATGGGAGAGTCCGTCGACTATAACCTTTACATAAAGTGAAGAATAATTTTCAGCCCGCGCTAACGGTTCCGGACTGCAGAGGTGACAGTGGGAGGACGGCTGAAATAAAATTTGACACCTAGATTCCAGAATACATTTCTAGGAGATATTAGGAAGGCTTCATATATTTTTAAGGACAAAATTGATTGTCAATACAATTAGATTGTGCTAAAATGAACATAGATTTGAGTAACAGGAGGGATGATATGCGTACAATTGAGGTTGAACAAATTACTCAGGCAATAGCAAAAATGTGCATAAATGCCTGCTATTATTTGTCTGAGGATGTTTATGAAGCTTTAGTCGCAAGTAAAGACACAGAAGAATCTCCACTAGGGCGAGATGTTCTTGACCAAATTGTCAAAAATGCTGATATTGCCAGAAATGAAGACAGACCAATTTGTCAGGATACCGGGATGACGGTCGTCTTTATGGAAATTGGACAAGATGTTCATTTTGTTGGCGGGAATCTTGTAGATGCTGTAAATGCCGGTGTGGCGAAGGGCTATACCGAAGGTTATTTGCGCAAATCAGTAGTAGCTGAGCCGCTGTTTGATCGAAAAAATACTACCAATAATACTCCTGCCGTATTACATATTAGTATCGTGCCTGGCGACAAAGTAAAGATCAAGCTGGCACCAAAGGGTTTCGGCAGCGAAAATAAAAGCGGTTTGCAGATGCTGGTTCCGGCTGACGGTGTAGAAGGCGTTAAAAAAGTAGTTTTGGACGTCGTTAAACATGCCGGAATGAATCCCTGTCCGCCGATGATAGTGGGTGTTGGTATCGGTGGAACTATGGAAAAAGCCGCTATTTTGTCGAAAAAGGCATTGGTTCGTTCCATTAAAAAACGGAACGAGCATCCTCAATACGCCAAATTAGAGCAAGAGTTACTGGAAATGATCAATAAAACAGGTATTGGGCCTCAGCTAGGCGGTACGACTACCGCTTTGGCTGTAAATATTGAATGGTATCCTACGCACATTGCCGGGTTGCCGGTTTCTGTGAATATCAGTTGCCACGCTACAAGGCATGCTGAGATTGAGTTATAAGGAGGTGTAAAGTGTAATGGCAGAAAAAATTCGTATTACCACTCCGTTAACCGAGGAAGCGGCTCGCAAACTGAAAGCCGGTGACAGCGTGCTCATTAGCGGAATTGTTTATAGCGCGCGTGATGCTGCGCATAAGCGCATGGTAGAGGCTTTGGATCGGGGCGAAAAATTACCGGTTGATTTAACGAATCAAATTGTTTATTATCTTGGACCTACTCCGGCTAAACCGGGCAACCCGATTGGATCGGCAGGCCCGACTACTTCCGGACGTATGGATGCGTACGCTCCTAAGATTATTGAACAAGGATTAAAGGGGATGATTGGCAAAGGTTCCCGTTCGACAGCAGTAGTTGATGCGATGAAAAAGCACGGCGCTGTTTATTTTGCTGCTGTTGGCGGTGCTGCTGCCTTAATTTCCAAATGTATAAAAAAATATGACGTACTGGCATATGATGACCTTGGCCCGGAAGCGATTGCCGCTTTGACGGTGGAGGATTTTCCGGCAATTGTTGTTATCGACAGCGAGGGCAACAACTTCTATGAAGAAGGCCAAAAACCGTACCGTAAGATTTAGGGTAGGCTGTCCCATTATTTGGTCATTGCATCTGTTTTGAAACAATGAATATTGAGTTTTAAAACAGATGTGTTTTTTTGATTTTAATTGGACAAAGTCAAAACAGATGGTCTATGATTTGCGGCAGGGGGGTGGTACCCTGTATTTTGCCACCGAAATATTACAGGAGGTACAAGCATGAGCAATTCAGACTTCTATATCCGGCGAGTTCATTCGATCCTAGGTATCGTTCCCATTGGTTTCTTTTTGTTAGAACATATTTTTTCGATTTCCAGTGTAATGGGGGGGCCGGCTTCCTTCGATACAACGGTTGCCAAAATGGCTAGTATTCCCCATGAAATTATGATTCCGCTAGAAATTATTGCTGTTGCTATTCCATTTCTGTTCCATGCCATTTACGGCTTAATTATTGCATTCAATGCCAAAAATAATGCAATGGGTGGTTATACGTATTCCCGTAACTGGCAGTTCTTTCTCCAAAGGATGTCCGCTTTCTATCTATTTGCTTTTCTGATCTGGCATGTTGTTTACCTGCGTTTCATGGTTAAAGGCGCCGGGCTGCCGATTGATTATACTCAAATGCATGCTTATGTAAGCAATCCGATTGTCTTAGTTTTGTATGCGATTGGTTTGGTAGCGGCTATTTTCCATTTTACCAATGGTATTTTCACATTCTGTATTACTTGGGGTATTACTGCTGGACCTCGTGCGCAGGATGTGGTCAACAAAATCATGTGGGTACTCTGCGTAGTACTGTCAATCATCGGTGTGATTGCTCTGGCCAATTTTGCAATGTAAATTGAGCGGTATGAAAAGAATATGAATTAAGGAGAGAACCCGAGTGAAAAAGAAAATTATAGTTGTTGGCGGTGGTTTGTCCGGCTTAATGGCTACAATGAAAATTTGTGAAGCCGGCGGCGAAGTAGAATTATTCTCGTATTGCCCGGTAAAACGTTCTCATTCCCTTTGTGCCCAAGGCGGTATTAACGCTTGTATGGATACAAAGGGTGAACATGATAGTATTTATGAGCATTTTGATGATACTGTTTATGGCGGTGACTTCCTTGCCGACCAGACTGCAGTAAAGGGTATGTGTGAAGCAGCACCTAAGTTAATTAGAATGTTCGATCGTATGGGTGTTCCCTTTACTCGTACGGCGGAAGGACTACTTGACCTTCGTAACTTTGGCGGTCAGAAAAACAAACGTACTTGTTTTTCCGGTTCCACCACAGGGCAGCAGCTCCTTTATGCACTTGACGAACAAGTCCGTGCCTGGGAAGTCAAAGGTGCTGTTACGAAATATGAATTCTGGGAATTCATTAAAATTATTAAAAATAAAGAGGGCGTTTGCCGCGGTATCGTAGCACAAAGCATGAATTCTATGGAAATCAAAGCTTTCCCCGGGGATACGGTTATTTTGGCAACCGGCGGTCCTGGTATGGTATTCGGCAGATGTACTGCTTCGACAATTTGTAATGGTTCAGCCGTATCTACTGTATATCAGCAAGGCGCTCGTATTGGTAATCCTGAATTTATTCAGATCCATCCAACCGCTATTCCCGGATCCGATAAGAATCGTTTGATGTCTGAAGCCTGCCGTGGTGAAGGCGGACGTGTCTGGGTATATAAAGATGGCAAGCCTTGGTACTTCCTAGAAGAAATGTATCCTGCATATGGCAACCTTGTACCGCGTGACGTAGCATCCCGTGCTATTTACGATGTATGCATGAATCAGAAACTCGGCATTAACGGTGAAAACAGAGTCTATCTTGATCTTTCCCATATCCCGGCAGAATACCTTGAACGTAAATTAGGCGGTATTTTGGAAATGTATTCGGAATTCGTTGGCGATGACCCGCGTAAAGTTCCAATGCAGATTTATCCGTCCGTTCATTATTCCATGGGCGGCATCTGGGTAGATACAAAACATAACACCAACATTCCTGGTCTTATGGCGTCCGGTGAATGTGACTATCAATACCACGGTGCAAACCGTCTTGGTGCGAATTCACTTCTTTCCGCTGCTTATTCCGGTACTATTTCCGGTCCGGAAGCTATGCGCTGGGCTAAGGAAGGAGAAAGAGGTTCGGAACTTACGGATGAAGATTTAGCAAACGCCGAGAAAGAATGTCGCGACCAATATGAAGCTATCTTAAAGATGGACGGACCGGAAAATGCTCACGAACTTCACCATGAACTTGGTGATTTAATGAACAAATACGTTACTATTGAACGTGTGAACAAAGATCTTGATTATTGTTTCGTTGAAGTCAAGAAAATTCTTAAACGCTGGAATAATATCGGTTTATCCGACAAAGGAAACTGGGCAAATCAGGAAGCTATGTTCGTAAGGCAGCTTCGCAATATGATTCATTATGCTTTAGCGGTAACAAAAGCAGCCCGTATGCGCGATGAAAGCCGCGGGGCTCACTTTAAACGCGAGTTCCCAACACGTAATGACGAACGCTTCATGAAAACAACAATCGTTGAGTATGATTCGGCCACCGAAGAACCTCAGATCAGTTACATCGATTTTGATCATTCTTTGATTAAACCTCGTCCGCGTAACTATGCTGTTGCTAAGAAAGAGTAAGAAGGAGGTAGAATAATTATGGCAGACACAAAGAAAAAAGTACATTTTATCATAGAAAGACAAGACGGTCCTAATTCCAGCCCTTATACAGAAGAGTTTGAAGTTGACTATCGGCCTGCGCTGAATGTTGTTGCAGCGCTTATGGAAATTCAAAAAAAGCCTGTGACAAAAGACGGCAAAAAAACGACTGCTGTTGTTTGGGAATGCAACTGTCTTGAAAAAGTATGCGGTGCATGCATGATGGTTATTAATGGCAAAGCTCGTCAAGCCTGCGCAGCTTTGGTTGATCAGTTGGAACAGCCGATTCATTTGGCACCGGCTCGTACTTTTCCTGTTACTCGTGACCTTATGATTGACCGTTCCATTATGTTTGAAAACTTAAAGCGCATTCAAGGATGGGTAAAAGTTGATGGAACATGGGAAGTTCATAATGACGCTCCCCGGCAGAATCCCAAAACTGCCGCCACAGCATATGAAATTTCCCGTTGCATGACTTGCGGCTGCTGCATGGAAGCCTGCCCGAATGTAAATCTTGGTTCTGACTTTGTTGGACCGGCAACAATGGGGCAAACTTATTTATTCAATTTGAATCCAATTGGTGAGTACAATAAGGAAGAACGTCTGAATGCTCTCATGGGCAAGGGCGGTATTGCCAGTTGCGGCAACAGTCAAAACTGCGTACAGGCTTGTCCTAAGAATATTAAATTGACCACTTATATTGCTAAATTGAACCGCGCGGTGAATAAGCAAGCTTTAAAAAATTTATTTGACAAGTAAATTTGTAAAACCCAGCTGAGTTTTGGCCCAGCTGGGTTTTTTATAATAGAATTTACATAAAGAGATATTGACGTGGGATGAAGGATATAGTATAATCTATTTTGTGATCGGCGGGGCGTGGCTCAGTTTGGTAGAGTACCTGGCTTGGGACCAGGGGGTCGCAGGTTCGAATCCTGCCGCTCCGACCAGTAATTGTATATGGTTTACCTTAATGCGGGTGTAGCTCAATGGTAGAGCACTAGCCTTCCAAGCTAGCTACGAGGGTTCGATTCCCTTCACCCGCTCCATTTTAATTTATAGGCGCTTGTAGCTCAGTGGATAGAGCAACGGACTTCTAATCCGTTGGTCGACCGTTCGAATCGGTCCAGGCGCACCAGTGAAATTAAAGGGATACAGGGCGTGAAGCCTTGTATCCCTTATGTTTTTGCATAGATGCCAATATTATATTTAATATTATCATGCTAAATCACGCAAAATTTTTAAACAGAGTTGTCAAGAGCTTTTGATTTCCCCAAAAATTTATGTCGCTTTTACAAATAGACCTATTTTTATGTCTTTGCACCTTATTTGCACCTTATGGAGAAGTTTAAGCTTCGGTTGGATAGGGACAAAACGACAAGACTTCGGAGAAGAAGAATTTTTCAAAGGCTTGCTTGCGGGCTACTTCATCGTCTAAGCCTTGGCTTGAGTCTTCTAGGAATTTTTTGAACTTGCTTTCATTAAATTTTAATCCGGATATGCCGCGATGATCTGTTTCGTTATTCTTTAAATAACGATTCTTGAGCTGCTTTTTCTGATCGCTTTTGTTGAGTTTTGCTAGTTCTTTTCCTGTGAGTCGCTCACCATAAGCTGTTTTCAAATGATTTCTAAATTTGGAAATACTACATGCGGAAAATTCTCGGTTTACGATGGTAAACCATTTCTTATAGTTCAAATACATGTCGTTGGCATCTACAAAATCGTTAGAGTCATCTTTCTGTGAATGATTCGCCTTTTCCGGATCAAATGTTTGGATGTAAAATTCGTTGAAAAAATCGGCAATACATTCCTCTTGCGCAGAAAGTACGGAAGGTGAAGGTTCTTCAGTCAGCTTTTCTTCAATAAGGTTGATTCCATACGCTAAAAATCCGGTCACGAGAAAAAACAGCTCATAGGCGTCAAGCCTATTATAGGCGGTTTCATATGTGTTGCCTTCGCAGACTATGGTATCGTGAGCGATTTCCGCAGAATTTTTAAACAGGTCATTAACGCTTTGCACGATTTTGATGTAATAGGAGTTGCTGCGATACGTTAGGATACTGTTAATCGTTCCATCGTTGTCGGAGCCTGTAACGGCGACACCAGAGACAAATTTAGAGAAGGTTTCAATGAACGGCGTGGTATTTGCATCGATGTTTACAATATTGCCCAATAATTTCTCTTTAATCAAGTCTTTAATGTTTTTGGAATTACATACATAGCTGCAAGGGTGAGTAGTACAGAGATAAAAATTTTCGGGACGTAGCATGCGGTGGACAGAAGATACACGTAACTCTCGTTTGCTATAGTCTATATTTTTCGGATTAGGTGTGTATTCGAATATGTCCACTAAGAAATTCTTTATATAAGCTGGATTATCCGATACGATGCATGTTAAATTTTGCATGACGGAGTCGGGATAAAGTTTTTTCAGGTTATTTTTCCCGATAAATATTTTGGTCAATAATACTGCAAATTTCTTTATAATCAAAGGATTTCCATCGGAAATATCGTAAAATACATTGCATAATTTAGCAAATGGCGGATTCGAAGGCGGCAGATAATCCAACTGTGTTGAGCAAGCATGTAAAGTAGTAGTGTATCGTGCGACTAGATCTGGGGTGTCATCAAAAGTGAGATTAAACATTTGTCTGATAAACTTATCAAATTCGGTTATGCAAGTTTGAATTTGTTCATTATAGGTTGGTTCGGTGGCGAGGATACGGGGAATTTTGAAACGACAAAATAAGTTTTTAGCAAGCTGATAGACGACTATTTTATAAGATAGCGGGGGAAAAAGCGGAAAAGAAATTGATTTTAATCTTCCAGAATTTTTCAGAAATTCTCTATGGATTTGTATAAATGCACTGAGTTCCTCGTCGTTTGGTTCTACCATGCGAGATCCTGATGAATAGATGCCAGAACCATCAGGACTATTGAATTCATAGCGAATAGGAAGAAACCATTGTCTTAGCTTAGGAAAGTCATCATCCTTCGACAAACAAATATTTGAAAAATCCGGTTGTTTTAAAAGGTCCAGTGATGGTATATAGTAAAAAAAATTTTTGTCCATAGATCGGTAATTTATCTTGTGTTTTTCGCACAAACACTCTGCGCAAAAATAGTAAGAATAATAGTCTCTCGGGAAATAGTAATCATAGCCTGGCATTTTTCTAAAATGCCAGATGCTACATTGATCGCAGTTTTCGTCATTGCATAGTTTGGCAAAAAGTTGAAGAGGTCTAATTTCTTTTCTTAATTTATCTGGGAATTTTTTGGCAATATTATAGTTTTTGTTCTTTAAATAAATTTGGTGTATCTCCGCCTCAACATTTTCCATTAAATTTTCTGAATTCTCAGTTCTGCCCATTTTAACACTTTCTTTCGATATATTGGTTTTTCGCCAATGAGTCGCCAGAATTTTTGGTGACTCAAGTGGTATAATTTTACACTTCGTCATAATATGTGAAAACCCTTTATATATAAGGCTTTTGTGGCATTGTAATTTGAAGTTTCGCCAAAGAATGTGCCAATAAATATAATAAATAAATTCAGCAATTAACCTATTTATGGCATATATTATGTTGGAATTTTAGTATAACATTAGTCGTGGTTATGACGAAAAATTTGAGATTTATTACTCTCTCAAAAAGGTGAAGCGAGAGGTGTGGTAACACCGTAGAATGTCGATGGGGGAATTGTCGCTGATGGTACAGCCATGCCATTCAAACGATAAGCTTATTTCCGAATAGTAATTGCGTGCCGTGGTGCAACAGGCGATCCATGCTCAGCGAGTCTCATCGATTGGTGAAAGCTAGTTGTTGAGTTCTTATTCCATAGCAGCTAAAGGAATTTTTCCCGTTGTACTATGAGGATTGCTGTTCACTTGTACATCGCTTGGTGATTTAAGTCATCTAGGTCATCAAAATACTCCCTGATAGGTAAAGAAGTTGTCTTTTAGCTTGATGAGCCGTTTGACCCAGTTTTTGGTTTGTGACTGTCTTGATCGCAGAATTTAGGCATAGCTCCACGACAGAGGCAGAATTCTTAAAATATTTATTATACAAGATTTGTCGGCTTCGCTGTTATTAATAACAGTATTCATAATCTGTGGAGAGCCATTGAACTATTTAAAGGCGTTCACCATTTAGCGTAATAGAGTGGTAGAACTTGCGCCGCTTGGAGTTAAGTATTTAGTTTTTGAGTGTCCCATGGCAGAATGCTGATTTTCTAAGATGCTGCTAAAAGATGAATTTGGAAAAAATCTGATTCAACTTTATAGCGGGAAAGATGCTTTATAGTATGGATTTTGTCATTTAAATCATAACGTATAATTTTGCTAGTAGTTTATTATTTTTAAAGTAACACAACATAACAGAAGCTAGTAAATAATGCCGAGTTCTTGTATCCTTATTTATTAGCTAGCAATGTTTAGTCAGTATCGGTGTTGCTTTGTAAAAAGATTCAGTCTACAGAAAACCAAAAGTGCTGTCACGTGGATCAGAACCACCAAAATATTGGATAAAATGATTGGAATTAATCAAATATCATGGTTATATTTAATTGTGATTATCATTCTCGTTAAATATCCTGTATTCTCACTGCTATGAGATAATATTAATGATTTTTCATGATAATCTATTGTGAGAGAATGAAGTTTATGATATGCTTTGTTACAAACATCGTTAAATTGTATTGAATTAATTCGGTGTGGCAGGACTCTCAAAGTAGCAGGTTAAACCTG
Organism: Veillonellales bacterium; assembly: GCA_039680175.1. NCBI lineage: Bacteria > Bacillati > Bacillota > Negativicutes > Veillonellales > Veillonellales bacterium. The sequence goes on from JBDKTO010000051.1 coordinate 75,617, forward strand.
TGGATATTGCGGTTCCACAGATTAATTATATACTCACAAGGTTAACGACATTTCGTATTCCCTATGGAAGCTAGCCAGCGCTCTTAAGAAGATTGAATACTATGCCATGAATGCTGAGTTTCCAGCAGCTTCTCCGGCAACATCCCACTTGTTCATAGTGAATCCTTTCAGTGGTGCTGGCAGTTGGGGCACTAGTCTTTTCAGCACCCATCCTGCAACCAAACAAAGAGTCGCAAGGCTTGAGGAACTGGCTAGACGGATGAGTTAGACGAGAGGGGGAATTCCCTGGAGGCTTGTTCATTTGTTTGTAAGGAGTGAGGCATTATGGGATAGTTACAAAGATAATGCTGCTGATTGTATTAGGTAGCGCCGCGTTGGTTGTTTTACACGTAGCTTTGGATAGAATTCCGTAAATAATTGACGCAAATTAGTACTGTATACTACCGCTTAAATTTGAAATACTATGTGGCAAGAAAATATCTATTTTTCATTAGGACATTTTCTAATTTAGTTGGATATTAATATAGGAAGACCTGTGGGGGATTATTCTACAGGTTTATTTTTATATAAGGAGAGATTGGTTTTGTCCCAATTTTATTCAGCAGATGATGCTAATTCAAGGAAAACCAGAGCAGCAAAAGTTTCTGTTTTATCTAATAGCATATTAGTAATTGCAAAATTAATAATTGGAATAGTAACCAGTTCGGTAAGTGTCATTTCTGAGGCAGCACACTCATCTGTTGACTTATTAGCCGCCTTAATCGCCTATTACGCAGTAAAGACATCAGGGAAACCCCCTGATTCTAGGCATCCGTATGGTCATGGTAAGATTGAAAATATTTCAGGCGCTGTAGAAGCTATATTAATTCTTGTTGCTGCTGCTTGGATTATTTATGAAGCAGTACACAAGCTGTATGTCGAGACTTTACCTGAAAAATTAGAGTATGGCATTTATATTATGTTCATATCCATTGTACTGAATATCTTTGTGTCAAAATATCTATTTCGAATAGCTAAAGAAACGCAATCTCATGCTTTAGAGGCGGATGCTTTACATTTACGGGCTGATGTTTGGACTAGTATCGGAGTTCTTGGAGGGTTATTAGCCATCAAATTAACTGGCGTATATTGGCTGGATCCGGTAATTGCCATTGGAATGGCCTTCATAATATTTAAGGCTGGATATGGTATGACGAAAAAAAGTGTAGCTGAATTGATGGATGTCACCATGACGGAAGAAGATAAACAGGTGATTGCAGGGATTTTGCAAGAGCATTCGATGGTTAAGGGATTTACAAATTTGCGGACACGCCGATCTGGTAGTATGTATATCATTAATGTTAATTTAGTCCTCGATAAAAACCTTTCGCTGGATAGGGTTCATTTTGTTTGTGATGAAATAGAACAGCAAATTAGAAAGCAATTTACACCTTCTGAGGTTTTTATTCATGTAGAGCCCAGCAATAATTTATTGGGATAAAGATGCTCCCCAATATATAAAGTTGTATGGCATTCATTACTAGTTCCCAGAAATAGATCTTAAAGGTATAATCGAAATACGCTATCTTAGAATAAATAGTGGGGGAAGAAAATGGAAGATATAATTGCTTTGTTTTTAGGATGGGGTTTACTCGGCTTAATTGTAGCTGCATTTACCGAATCTTTCTGTTCACCCATTTTACCGGATGTGTTCTTATTACCATTAGCTATGGCCCAGCCGCAGCACGCGATTTATTATGGAGCCATGGCGACCATTGCTTCTGTTCTGGGTGGCTTTATTGGCTATGGAATTGGTCATAAAATTGGCTTGCCTGCTGCAAAGAAAATGATACCAGCGAAATACGATGAAAAAATTCGACTATTAGTCGAAAACAATGCAAAATGGGCTATTTTTTTAGCCGCGATGGCACCAATTCCATATAAGTTTGTTAGCATTACAGCAGGAGCACTAAAAATTAATTTTCCTTTATTCCTGGGAATGTCCCTTCTCGGCAGAGGAAAACGTTTTTTACTGGAAGGAGTTCTGATTTACTATTATGGACCAAAGGCCGAGCATGTTTTCAAACAACATTCTAATGAACTTCTTTTTATTTCAGCCGGAATCGTTGCATTAGTTGCAGTGGGAGTTTACCTTTTCAAACGCTATCAGCAAAATGCTTTGCCAGAACGAGATTAAAAGACCGTGATATTTATTGAATAGAATGCTTCATGATTTGAATAGATCGGATGCAATTATTGACGTGATTACCATAAGAAGTAGCAGACTTTCCACCTCCTCCATATAATATACTAGATCGTTATTATAGGGAGGTTTCAATATGCCAAGGCCCAAGTATTATAACCCTGGTAGCACGTTTGATTACTGTCCCGATGAAATGGAGGACTGCCCTAATCATTGCGACCTGTATTTACTACGCGATGCAGCTGCTGATGAGCGGGGAGCAATTGCAGATTATTTAAGTTGCGCTATTAACAACCCTTGCGTAGCTGAAGTTTTTTTAGATGTTGCGGAAGACGAGATGCAGCACTATGTCGAGACTATGCGACTGATTTCTTTATTGGACCCAGTTCAAAGACAAATGCTAAAGGAACAAAACTTAGATTATCTGACGATGAAGAAATTAACAAGTCGGGCTAACTGGACGAAAAAATATCAAGTACAAAACGATGAAGACGTTAAAGTGATACCTCCTCATAAAAGGGACCTCGCAGCTGTTCATTGTTTTACCAAAGCAATTCAAGATGAACTTCACGCAATTAATAAATATCAACGATATATGAATGAGGCTGAGGAGCCAAGGGTTAAAAAGCACTTTTGTGAATTGATGAATGAAGAAAAAGAGCATGTAGCTGAATTTACCGCTGCTTTATATGAATTGACTAATGAACCCTTACCGGAAGAAGTGGATTAAAAGGATAAGATAAATTGGTCATTGGACTTTTACCAGATGACCTAAAAACAAATTTCTTCTGCATTGGAGGTACTAGCAAAATTCGAAAGTAAAAGAACAGGCTGTATTTACGGCCTGTTCTTTTACTTTTGAGGATTATATAGCTAAAGATTGGCCATATCCGATAATAGCAAAATCAATCGATGACAATTATATCGGAAAAAGCTGGTGATTTCAGGAAAATTAGTCGGGAAAATTCAGGCGAATTCGGTATTACAATAAATTGGTTACAAACTAATCAGCACAAATTACACTCAAACAGTGAGTTTATGCCGAAAAGGTATTACATATTTAGTACAGAATTTTGTCGATAGTATTTGTTCGATGATCGAATAGATGTGTTGCACATGAAATACAAGGGTCGAATGAGCGTATGATGCGGCCAGGAATGACAAATTTGAATTCTGGTGCGGAAATTTCAGTGCCGACGAGGGCGGTTTCCGCCGGACCCCGATTCCCATAATCATCCTTAGGAGAAAAATTCCAGGATGTCGGGGTAATGATGTCGTACCTTTCTATTTGTTCTCCCTGTAGACGGGTGCTGTGAAGTAGTGGTCCACGCATGGCATCGGTAACAGAGAGAGCTTGGTCTTGAACCAATTCTTTCTTTTGATTGATTGGCGGTTCTCCCGGTTCTAGCTCATGCAGCCATTCTTCAACGAGTTCTGTTATATAAAGAGTTTCCAAAGAACGGGCAACAATGCGATCCATTGTGGATGTGCCGCCATTATAAAACCCGTTTATAGTCATACGGGCCAGCGGGCCGCCCTCATAGTGCTGTCCTCGGTACAAAACGGCTTTCGTCCAGGAATAAGCTCCCGGTTTGCGTGGTGCGGGGCGTACTTCCCCCTGTTCAGTCGATTCCGAACGTTCAAACCAAGCTCTTGAAATATCTTCTTGTATAAAATCCAGTTGCGGTTGATCTAACCGGCATCCGTTTAGAATGCCCGGTTTCCACAGCACCTGGTTGTTTTTATTCCCGAACCGGAATAGCCCAAAAGATAAAAACCGGCCAGGTGTTTCGCCAATGTGAAAGTAGTCTTCATAGCACCTGGAGATGAGTTCCGTGTCTGGCATCATATACAGTTGGACAAAATTACGAATGTCATGAATGAGAGCTAGGGCTTGGTTGATTTTATCAGCCGTGGGTGCGACCGCTACTCCGCCATGTACAAAGCTATGCTGGTGAGGGGCTTTGCCACCGAAAAGAGCGAGAATTTGGTGGCTTTTCTCTGCTGCTTTAATTGCATCAATATAGTGGCCTGCCAGGCGTCGGTTATCGATATCGTCAAGGCGGCAGTCACTGCAGTTTTGATTAAGGAAGGGTGGTTGATTAGGCATGATGACAAAGTCAGGTAATCCGAAAAAGTAGAAGTGGCGAATATGGTTTTGCAAAAAATCAGCCCCAAACATGATGTTCCGTAAAATTTGGGCGTTCTCGCTAATGTCGTTGTCGTATAACTGGTCTAGGAGATAACTAGCTACAGCACCATGAGCCGTTGAGCAAATGCCACAAATCCGCTGCGTTAGGTAAACGGCGTCTGTAATATGCCGATTACGCATAATATATTCAAAGCCACGGAACATCGTGCTGCTGACATCGGCTTCCGTTATTATTCCGTTATCCAATGATAGTTCGACGGAGAGGAGGCCGCTTAAGCGGGTAACCGGACTGAATAGAATTTTTTGCGGACTCATTAAACTTCACCCTCCGTCATCGGCGGTTGTTTATGGTTATCATCTTTTTCAGCCTTGCTTTTTTGGGGTAACGGAGAGAAAAATGGGGCAGACCCGTCGGGAAAGTCCGGATTCGTACAACCGATGCAAGGCGTATTTACTTTGACCGGCCAGCTAACGTGATTAATCCACTGCCGGTATGGGCAGTCGGAGCCGGTGCGGGGACCGGAGCATCCTTGTGAAAACATACATTCAATATCGCCTAGTTGTTTGGCGAAGTCTTTCTTGTCAAAGTAGGAACGGCGTTGACAATGATGATGAACGGTAAATCCGTAAAAGAGCTTGGGACGGTTGTACTCATCCAGTTCCGGCTTTCCATACATCAGCAGGTGGGCTAACGTTCCTACGAACCAATCGGGATTTACCGGGCAACCACTTACATTAATGACTTCCCGCTCCAGCACTTGGCTGACTCCAACGGAGCCGGTTACGTTTGGTGCAGCGGAAGAGGCACCGCCAAAACTTGCACAAGTGCCGATAGCAATCACGTGTTGAGCAGCTTCGCCAAGCCGGGTTATTGCCTCTAATGCGGTTATAGGACCATTTTTCGTCCGGGCGATTACATTATAGATTCCTCTGTCTTTTGTTGGCACAGCTCCTTCAACTACTAACGTAAATCTCCCGCGAAAGTGGTTGACAGTATCCTCCAGCAGCAGCAGCGCGTCACTTCCTTGGGCAGCCATGAAGGTATTGCTGTAGATAAGATCAATCATATTTGTAAACACATGGTTTAAATATGGGTACGTTGCATTCATGAAGGCAATATTGTTGTCGCCACTATCACTCGTTTCCAACCATATTACCGGAAGTTTATCGGTAGAGTGATCTAGCAGATATTCGCGTACGACAGGCAAGATTCTTGCCGATAACTTATGGTTACCAGCCAGAGAATTATCACGGCACAATTGTAGAAATTCGTTTTTCTCCATGATTCGCCTCACTTCGAATTTTTATCATCATCATATGCGAGGCAGCTCTTGTCTATTACCGCGACCAGTCGTACAAAATAAAAACCTGCGTTTCACGGCAGGTCAGGGCGAATCATTTATCAACATTTTACAACAGTTTGTTATAAGAACCGATGGTAGCTTGCATCTAGCACTGAGAAATCGGCATTACACTAATGATTTGTTGGCAACGTATGAAAGTAACTCCTGCACCAACTTGTAAGACTATGTGGTCATGTTCAACTTCCAGCAATCTTCCATATAGCGAATTACGTGTTGTTTCAACTACTATATCCATTCCCATAACTGATATTAATCTTTTGAGCCAAGACGGTTCCACAGGGGTAATCATTTCCGGGAGTTGAGCCTCGCATTTCATCCCAGACAACAGTCTCCCTCCTTTGCGCAAATCTGTTACACTACATAATATGTTATAGCGGCGATGTTGGTTCGTTCTAAAATATTTGACCAGGCATTTATAAATGTATTCAATGCTACTGTTGAGTGCGGAATTATTTAGGTAAGGAAGCAGCAAGCAGTCTGACGGTAAACAGCGGTTGCGTGGTTGACAAGCCGAAGACACCACCAAGCATTTCTAAAAACTATGGCAAAAAGATTGAGAAATAGGTTGGCGGTACCTATTAGGTAGGGGCGCGTTTAAGCAATTCTATCTTTTTAGTTTATGACGATAAAAAAATGTGCACGGAAAAATTATCTTGTATTTTTTTATACATTATATTATAATATGATAAAAATCTAATATATAATAAAAGCATAGTAAGAGAAGGAATCGTTTATGAACAGTCACGATCATTACGATCATGGCGACAGTCATAGTGTATGCGTATACTATTATATAACTTTGGCGAGGCTGTATCGGAGCTTACAATTATAATCGAAAATCTGCTGCTTATTTAAAACCTGGTAGCAAGTGGGGCTGTACAAAGACAGGTTTAATTCATGGAGGTGTTCGTATGTTAAAGGAATTTGCCGATCTTTTGGTCTATCAATGGGTGGGTTTGATGCCTGGGACCACGCTAGGCGAAGCAATTAATTTCTTTGTCTATGACAGTATAAAAATCTTTTTAATGCTGTCGATTATTATCTTTGGTGTATCGTTACTGCGTTCGTATTTTCCGGCTGAGCGCACGAAAAAAATTCTCAGCCACAAGCGAGAGTTTTACGGGAATATTGTGGCTGCACTGCTCGGGATTGTTACGCCCTTTTGCTCCTGTTCCGCAGTGCCTGTATTCATTGGTTTTATTGAATCGGGCGTACCGCTGGGCATTACCTTTTCTTTTCTGATTTCATCGCCGATGGTAAATGAAGTGGCAGTTATTATGCTCTGGGGATTGTTAGGCTGGAAAGTTATGTCTATTTATATCCTATCTGGCGTTACCATTGCTATTATTGGGGGTTATCTGATCGGTAAATTCAAGCTGGAGCATTTGGTGGAAGATTATGTGTATCAAATGAAAGTAGGTGATATTGAGATCGCCGAGCAGTCTTTTGCTGATCGTTTACAATATGCCCGGGACTATACCAAAGAAATCTTAAAAAAAGTGTGGCTGTATGTTATCATTGCCATTGGCATTGGCGGCTTTATTCATGGCTACGCTCCAGAAGATTTCCTGGTACAGTATGCGGGTAAGGATAATATCTGGGCGGTACCGATGGCAGTCTTAATTGGGATTCCGTTATATTCTAATGCCGCTGGAGTTATTCCGATTGTTACGGCTCTGATCCAAAAGGGCATGAGCCTGGGAACGGCATTGGCATTTATGATGGCGGTGACAGCCTTGAGTTTTCCGGAAATGATTATCCTGCGTAATGTACTAAAGCCAAAACTGATTGCAATCTTCATTGCTATTTTAGCTGTAGCAATTATCTTTACTGGATACCTTTTTAATATTATAATTTAATCATATTATCAAATAATTAGCGGTGGATGTTGCTAACATCGGGCATTAATGTAATTTGAGCAGGAGGTTAGTATTATGGCGGAAGATATTGTAATCAAGTTAACGGCTGAACTGTTTAAAACATTAGGGCATCCTGTACGCATTGAAATTTTGCGCATGTTAAGGGATGGCGAGCGGTGCGTCTGTGAAATGATCGAACAAATCGACATTGAGCAGTCCAATTTTTCGCAGCATCTGGGAGTGTTGAAGAAGCAAGGTTTAATCGATTCGCGCAAAGATGGGCAGCGTGTTATTTATTGGATTGCCTATCCATCGGTAACGCAATTGATTGGAGCGGCGGAACAAACGCTGAGCGAGCAGATTAGGCATAGTCAAGGACTGTTAAAGTTTTTAAAATAAAACTAGTTTTATAGGAGGTAGTTAAGATGAAAATCGAAATTTTAGGTATGGGTTGCCAGAAATGCAATGCTTTAGACAATGCAGCTAAACAGGCAGCTAAAGAGTTGGGGATTGAAGCAGAGTTCGTAAAAGTGGTAGACATTAAAGAAATTATGAAATATGGTGTAATGACCACACCGGCTCTAGTGGTTGATGGTGTAGTTAAAGTCGCTGGAAAAGTGCCCAACATCGAAGAAATCAAAGCAATGTTGAAGTAATAATATTCAGGTGCGATAAGAAAATACCTTAGTGCTAGTAATGATATTGAAACGACTTGATTCGCCTATTTGGATAGGCGAATTTTTGTTTTAACGGGGGTCATTAATATCATATATCTCCCGAAAGGGATTTTATGGTAAGTATAGAATATATACAAAATAACAAATGTGTAAAAAGGAGGAGCTTAAATGAGAAAAATACTTTTTCCCTTATGGTAAGCGGTTTTCTACTCAACGTAACACCGGTTTTTGCGGACGAGGGAAAGGCGGATAATTCTCAGGAATGGTTTTCTCCTTCAGGGGCTGCAGAAGCCAGGTATAATCAACCTATAGTTGTACTCGACACAGATAGTGGATTAGGGCGGCATTCGCTACATACAAAAGAAATTGGGCTGAAAGATCTTGCTAGAATGCATGGCCATCTATGTGATGGACTGGTAATCAGTTATATCGAATCAAAGCCGTATTAGAACAGCTATTTCCGAATGGTGTAGTTGATAGAACTGACTTACGAGCTGTTTCAAAAAATGGACCCTGCTGGGTAGATGCCTCCTCTATGATGACGGGCGCACGTATAAATTTCCAAACGCTCAGAATCGATTCTTCAATTGGTGATGGCTTTATTATTCAACGGATATCAACTGGTGAAGCGTATGATGTTCATTTGAAGTCGGGAAATTTCTCTGAAGAGCAAGCTCAGCTTGAAAGTAAAATACGTAAATTAAGAAGCCAAAATCAGATGGTCACTGCTGAAGATATTGATAAAGTGGAGTTGATGGGCGAGAAATTAGGGCAAAAATTATTAAACTCACCGCCGGACGAAATTTTATCTATCAAACCTATATCCGGATATAAGTTTGTATTTAGTGACATGTTTGGAAATCGCGGCGATATCATCAATAAAGATATGCCGAGGATAACAACTGAAATTAACAAATGAATCGTAGATAAATCTAAGACTTACAATTTTCATATTTAGGAGGAAACTATGCACACAAATATTGATATTGCCAAAATAAGAATGGACGCAGAAACATATTATCGCAATGGCGATTTTTATTGCTCAGAAGCGGTTGTGAAGTCGATAAAAGATGAATTTGCTTTGCCGCTGGACGATAGTGTAATTTCAATGGCATCTGGATTTCCAGTTGGCATGGGTGGATCTGGGTGTACCTGTGGAGCCATAGCCGGGGGAATTATGGCTATTGGTATGGTCTTTGGCAGGAGTAAGCCTAAAGATTCAAAAGTGAATAAGGCAATGCAATTGGCTAAAGAGTTGCACGACGCATTTCGGCAGCGCCATAAATGCTTATGTTGTCGGGTGTTGACTAAAGGAATGGAACTAGGTTCACAGAAGCATATGGAGCAATGTATTTCTTTCACCGGTGAAGTTGCAGAGGAAGCAGCAAAAATTATTCTCCGGGAATTGAGTGCTTAAGCGTAGGTAATCTGAAATGTTTTATTTTTCCATGAGAGCAATTGAGATCAATAAAGTATTTTAGAACAAATCATAAGCATAAAGGAATTGTACGTTTAAAACTCCTACCTAAACTAAAGGTAGGAGTTTTTTTATGGTAGGCATTTAATCTTTTTGAATTGTATATCCACCGTCAACCGGAATCGAAGCCCCTGTAATATATTTTGCCTGATCCGAGATTAGAAAAAATACTGCCTGGGCTATTTCATCTGGCATCCCAAATCTTTCTAACGGGATTAGCTTTTGACGTGAAACTTCGCCATCTGTATCAGTAATATGTTTTTTTAAGAGATCGGTAAGGGTTCTGCCAGGCTCAATGGCGTTAACGTTGATTTTATAGGGTGCTAATTCAACGGCCATGGCCTTAGTCAACATTCGGACACCCGCTTTGGCAGTTGCGTATGCCGCCATGCTTTTTCCTACAAGGCTAGCTCTCATACAGGCAATATTTACGATATTACCACTTATGTTGTTTTTGACCATCCAATTTGCCACTGCTTGGCCCCAAAGGAATACTCCTTTTAAATTTACGTTAATCGTTTTATCCCATTGTTGTTCAGTCATTTTTAGAAAGTCTACCTTTTCCATTATGCCTACGTTGGAAATTAGTGCATCGATACGCCCGGTTTCTCCAAGACACTTGCTTAAAGCTTTATCAACATCTGCTTTAACGGTAACATCTCCACAGAAATAGCCAGCAGTTCCGGTGGAAAAATTATCACTAATTACTCGGTTTAACTCATTTTCATCTTTATCAAATATAAAAACATAATATCCATTGTGAGCTAAATGTAATGAAATGGCTTTTCCTATTCCTGCGGCACCGCCGGTTACAATAGCTACATGTTTTTCAATCAATCGTATCACCTCATCAGTATGATAACTAAAGCCCGTTTTAGTTAAATTTGTTAGAAGGGACTGTTTTTGTGACTGTATATATGCTTAATTTAATACTTCTGTCATTACTTTAGAAAGAATATCAATCATATCATCAGAATCCTTAGAAGTTACAATTAGCGGCGGCATCAACCGTATCATCATAGGCTGCGGTGAATTAATTATCAGACCCTTTTGAAGGCACCTGGAAACAATCTCTTTTCCTTTGTCTTTCGGCAGGTTAAATGCAATGAGCAATCCCTGTCCTCTTATATGCGTTAAGTGGAATAGGTTTGCTAAGTCCTTTAATTTACTCTGAATATATTTTCCCTGCTTCTCTGCGCTTTCGGCAAGATGATCTTCAATGATTTTCTTTACCACTGCTAAGCCAACTGCCATGCCAAGAGGCTGACCGGAATAGGTTCCTCCCTGATCCCCTGCCTCAAATATATTAAACTTTTCTTTGACCAATAAGGCCGATAAAGGGAAACCACCGCCAATTCCTTTAGCTAAAGTCATAATATCGGGTTCTATATCGTAATGTTCATATGCAAATAGCTTACCGGTTCGGCCCAACCCGGTTTGGACTTCATCAAAGATTAAAAGAATTCCGGTTTGATCGCACAATTTGCGTAATTCTTTCGTATATTCTTTTTCAAGCTCAAAAACACCGCCTTCCCCTTGAATTGGTTCCAGCATAATCGCACAGGTTTTAGGGGTTATTGCCTCTTTAAGGGCATTCAAATCATTTAGAGGAACATGCTTAAATCCCGCAACTTTAGGCTCAAATAAATTCTCAAATTTTTTCTTGCCAGAAGCTGACATCATAGCGAGTGTACGGCCGTGGAAACTATTTGTTGCTGTGATGATTTCGTAGGCACCATTGAGATATTTCGAACCATATTTTCTGGCTAATTTAATCGCGCCCTCATTGGCTTCAGCTCCGCTGCTGGCAAAGAAGACCCTGTCGAAGCAAGATTTTTGCGTGAGCAGTTTTGCTAATTCAATCATCGGCTCATTGAAATAAGAAGGGCTCGCGTTTACTAATTTACGACTTTGTTCTTCAAGCGCCGTTGCAATGATATCGGGACAATGCCCCAAAGATGTAACTGCCCAGCCACCGATAAAATCTAAATACTTTTTCCCGGTTGTATCCCACAAGTACATGCCTTTTCCTTGTTCCATTATGATGTCAGGCCTAACAGCAGTGAATAGAATGGACTTTTTGGCATCATTAAGAAGTTTTTCAGTTTTGCTCATTTTTTCACTTCCAATTCAAGTGTTTTGTATAATTATACATCAACACCGATTAATTATTCAAGAATTTTTTCCATCTGAATGGAAAATTGGGGAGTTTAAAGAAAGGAGGTTTAGAGCTATCTTGTACATGATTTATTTAATTCAAGAATTTATACAAAACTATACTTAATATAAAAATTGAAAAGGAGTTGCATTTTTGTTTCTGCGGGCATATTATAATTATATAATCGCGTAAACGATTATTAACATATTCGCCATTTGGAAAAGAGGTGCATGAATGGAAAAACTCATTGATATATTAAAATCACTATCCGATGAAACACGACTTAGGATATTGAATTTGCTCTATGAAAAAGAGCTCTGTGTCTGCGATGTGATGAAAACCCTGCAAATATCACAGGCAAAAGCGTCAAGACACTTGATTTATCTTAAAAATGCGGGTCTTGTCAAAGATCGGAAGCAGGCGCAGTGGGCATATTATTCTCTGGCTAAAGACGAACGATTAAAATTCATCGACAGCTTGGTCTATGACAACTTAAGAATGATGGAGCCTTACAAAAATGATATGGATAACCTGGAAGAATGGTTGAAACACAAGGATATTGATTGTGACTAAATCTTAAATCATAAGGAGAGATGGATAATGAAAAACGTTGAGATTTTTGATCCGGCAATGTGCTGCCCAACAGGAGTATGCGGTCCTTCGATTGACCCTGAATTACTTAGAATAGCGACGGTTATTAATATGCTGAAGGAAAGTGGAATTATCATCAAAAGGCATGGACTGTCGAGCGAACCCCAAGATTTTGTTTCCAACAAAGTGGTCAACGATATTCTGCAAAAAGATGGCGCGGATATTTTACCGATTACGCTAGTAGACGGTGAGGTGGCGAAAACAAAAGAATATCCAACGAATGCGGAACTGTCGTCATGGCTGGGTGTAGAAATCAAAACAAAGGAACCGGAGAAAAAAGGCGGGTGCTGCTGTGGCTCCAAGGGGTGCTGCTAAGATGACGGCTCCCTTTGAACCATTTGACCTGGGGAGAATACCTTTGACAAAGTATTTGTTTTTTACTGGCAAAGGCGGTGTAGGTAAAACTTCGACCGCCTGTGCCGTTGCTGTCGGCTTAGCGGATAATGGCAACAAGGTATTGCTTATCAGCACTGACCCTGCATCCAACTTACAGGATGTTTTTCATACGGAACTGAATGGTAAAGGGGTACCCATTGATGGTGTACCCGGTCTTGTGGTTGCAAACCTTAATCCGGAGGAAGCGGCGAGAGAATACCGGGAATCGATTGTCGCTCCCTACAAAGGGAAACTGCCCGAAAGTGTAATCACCCATATGGAGGAGCAGCTTTCCGGCTCTTGTACCGTCGAAATTGCTGCGTTTGACCAGTTCTCGAATTTCATAACGGATCAAACGACGGAAAAGAAGTACGACTTTATTATTTTTGATACTGCCCCTACGGGGCATACCCTCCGTATGCTGCAACTGCCGTCCGCCTGGAGCAATTTTATCAGCGAAAGCACTCATGGTGCATCTTGTTTAGGCCAACTTGCTGGGCTTGAAAATAAAAAAGGAATGTATAAGAAAGCGGTGTTGAATCTCGCCGATAAGCACAAGACCACACTGCTATTAGTTTCCCGGCCGGAGGAAACCCCGCTGCTTGAGGCAGAACGTTCCAGTCTTGAACTCAGCGATTTAGGGATCAACAATCAGTGGCTAATTATTAACGGCGTGTTAGGCTGCGCCTCGGATAATTTATCGCACAAGATAGTCGATAAACAGCAAAGAGCGATAGAAAATATCCCTTCAGGATTAAAGAAACTCAAGACGTTTTCCCTTCCCCTTCGTTCTTACAACATTTTAGGACTGGATAAAATCAGGGCCTTTTTTAATAGCGACCAGTACGGGGCTACCGATACAAGCGGAAAATTACTTGATTTGAAACCACTGAGTGTTTTGGTTGACGATATCTATACTTCGGACAAAAAAGTTATTTTCACGATGGGGAAGGGTGGCGTTGGTAAGACGACAATCGCGGCTGTGATTGCCCTATCGCTTGCTAAAAAGGGAATCAAAGTGCATTTAACATCGACGGACCCGGCGGATCATCTCGCTTATGTCATCCATGAAACAAATCACATTACGCTTAGCAAAATTGATGAAAAGCAAGAATTGTTGAAGTATCAGAACGAAGTGCTAAACAAGGCTCGGGAAACGATGAGCGAAGAGGATATAGCCTATATTGAGGAAGATTTACGGTCCCCTTGCACTCAGGAGATTGCTGTCTTCCGGGCATTTGCTGAAATTGTTGACAAAGCGGAAGATGAAGTGGTGGTTATAGATACCGCACCCACCGGGCATACGCTATTACTGTTGGATTCGACCCAGAGTTATCACAAAGAAGTGCAAAGAACAAAGGGTGAAATCCCGGTATCGGTGCAAAGATTGCTACCGCGGTTACGGGACGAGCAGCAGACAGAGGTCGTAATTGTTACGCTGCCGGAGGCAACTCCTGTTTTTGAAGCTTCCCGCCTGCGGGATGATTTACTAAGAGCGGGAATTCAGAATAAGTGGTGGGTTGTTAATCAGTGCTTGTCACTCACGAATACCACGAATGCCATGCTGACTGCACGGGCTGAGGCTGAGAAGCAGTGGCTGGAAAAAGTGAGAAGGATAAGTTCCGGTAATTTTGCTGCCATACCCTGGCTTGAAGATGCGTCGATCATTACGATCAGCAAAGTTACAAATCAAATTAAATAAGGGGCGATTTTTATGGATAACACAAAAGCCCGGTTATCATTTTTAGATCGGTTTTTGACGTTGTGGATTTTTATCGCCATGGCTATTGGAGTTTTAGGCGGGTATTTATTCCCTGAGCTTGCAAAGTCGCTGGCAGCGTTCAGTACCGGCACTATATCCTGGCCAATCGCCATCGGGCTTATTGTTATGATGTATCCGCCTCTTGCCAAGGTGAAGTATGAAGAGATTGGTAAGGTGGCAGAAAATAAAAAGGTATTTACTTTTTCGCTTATCCAGAACTGGGTCATTGGGCCTGTTCTAATGTTTGGCTTGGCGGTGCTGCTGCTGGGAGATATGCCGGGCTTCGCTATCGGACTCATCATCATCGGGTTAGCTCGCTGTATTGCCATGGTGATTGTGTGGAATACGCTTGCAAAAGGGGACAATGAATATTGTGCTGCCTTAGTGGCGCTCAATTCCATATTTCAAATCCTGCTGTACACCGTATACATCTACCTCTTTGTGACCCTTGTTCCCAAATGGCTGGGACTCTCCTGGGGAGGGCAAGTGGTTGAGGTATCCATGTGGGAAGTAGCGAAAAGCGTATTAATTTATCTCGGGATTCCTTTTGCTGCCGGTTTTATTACACGATTTGGCCTGATTAGGGCTAAAACAAAAGACTGGTATGAGACCGTTTTTATCCCCAAAATCTCACCGTTAGCCCTGATTGCATTGCTATATACGATTGTCATCATGTTTACGACCAAAGGGGAGCAAATCATCCAAAACCCTGGCAACGTTGTTAGAATTGCGATTCCGTTGTTAATTTACTTTGGAATTATGTTTTTTGTCAGCTTTTATATGTCGTATCGCGGCGGCTTTCAATATGAGCAGACCGTTACCTTGGCGTTTACAGCAGCCAGCAATAATTTTGAGCTGGCGATTGCTGTTGCTGTAGCGGTATTTGGGATTGCCTCGGATGTTGCTTTTACCGCAGTTATCGGCCCATTGGTTGAAGTGCCGGTCATGATCGCATTGGTTAATGCAGCCCTCTTTTTCAAAGAAAAATATTACAATAAGAATGGGATGCCTAAAGCTGAGGTATCCCGATGACAGAGAAAATTAAAGTTGCCTTTATATGTGTTCATAATGCATGCCGTTCACAGATGGCCGAAGCAATAGCAAAGCTTTTTAGCGCAGATGTTTTTGAGGCATATTCGGCAGGAACGGAGACAAAGCCGCAGATTAACCAAGATGCTGTTGCGGTAATTAAAGAATTATTTGGAATCGATATGAACCAGACACAAAGTTCGAAGTTGCTTTCTGCAATTCCGCCGGTTGACATCCTGATCACTATGGGCTGTAATGTTACGTGCCCGTACTTGCCCTGCCAATACAAGGAAGACTGGGGGTTGGAAGACCCCACCGGAAAAGATAAAGCGGCGTTTGTTCAGACTGCCGATGCTATTCGGGAAAAGGTATTGGGTTTAAAAAAGCGAATTGAAAATGGCAGTATTCCGATTGGTTCAAATTGACAATTTGAGTGATGTTTGATAAAATCCAAATAAAGTTAATCGTTAGCTGATCAAATAAATTGAAGGCTAAAAAACTTCCTACAAGGGAGCTTTTTAGCCTTTTTTTTTTGAAAACTAATTGGGGGGAGAGCAAATGTGTAACCAAATCCAGCGGATAACGGATCGATGCCTTCGGTGTGGAGCTTGTGTAAAAAAATGCGAATATCTTAGTCGGTATTGTAAAAAATCGCCGGTTGATTTGATTGACAAAATTCAGTCAGGTGAACTCAAGGACAATATTCCGGCAGTGTTTACTTGCAATATGTGTAGCCTTTGTGAAGAGGTGTGCCCGGTAAACCTGAATATTGGAAAGCTTTCATTAGAGTTGAGACAGAATTTTGTGGCTCGACATGGCGGCGTCAGTGAAATTCACAAACCATTATTGGACGTTCAGAAAATTTATGTTTCCGAGGAGACGAAAACGGTTCTTCGCGGCTGTCAGAAAGAATCAACAACCCTCAAGGGAGCAGGGACGGTCTTTTTTCCGGGATGTTCCCTACCACTCAATTCACCACACCTGGTGAAAAGAACTTTTTCCTTTTTACAGAAGCAAATTCCCGGTATCGGCATCTTGACCGGTTGCTGCGGAGCTCCGACACATCTGATCGGCGAGCAAAAAATCCCGGGGGATATTTTTAACGACATTGTCCGGAGAGTTAGGGAAGTAGGAGCAACAACGATTATAGCTGCCTGCTGCTCGTGTGTAAAATTGTTAAAGAGCAAGCTGCCGCAAGATATTCGTGTTATTTCTCTTTATCAGGTATTGGCAGAATTTGATTTTCCGAAACGCTCCGGCGCATCCCACATATTTAATATTCATGATGCCTGCTCATCCCGCGGTGATCACTTAACGCAGGCAGCTGTGCGAAAAATAATTACCGACCTTGGCTACTCTATTGAAGAAATTGCGCATTCGAAGAATGTAACCCAGTGTTGTGGGATGGGAGGAATGGCCTCCGTCGTGGACGACAAGTATAGCGCAACCGTGGCTCAACGTACCTTGCGAGAAGTTCATCGGGATTTAATTGTTTATTGCGCCACCTGTAGGGCTAACTTTTTTAATCAGGGGGCCCGGGCCGTTCATCTACTGGAACTTTTATTTAATGAGGAATGGGAGGCGGCAATAACCAAAGCACCATTACCATTCGAAGAAAGCGCAAAGAATCTTCCCAAACTAAAAAAATATTTTGAAGAGGTGGTGCGATAGGAAGGGTATTTTTTAATAAAAATGAGGAGGTAAAGGATGAGAAGAAAGACATTAGTATTCATGATCAGCAGTTTTTTGATGTTGAGCTTTGCGTTAACCGGCTGTGGTTCCCAAAATTCTACTTCGAACCAGGCTCAGCAAAATACAGCGTCCCCAAAAGTTAAGGTGGGATATTACGGCGGCACCTGTGAAGCACCGGTTTACGTTGCCTTTGAAAAAGGTTTTTTTAAGAACCAGGGCCTTGACGTAGAATTGGTTAAAGTATCGGGTGACGTGCTCAAAGAAGGAATCGCAACCGGAAAGATCGATGCGGTGCAGGTGTCACCGGGTTTATTAAAACCAATTGAACAAGGCTTGAATATCAAAATTACGGACGGAGTACATACCGGTTGCATTCAAGCCGTTGCGGCGCAAGATTCCGGCATATCTTCCTTACAAGATCTAAAAGGTAAAACAATAGGGGTTGATGCAATCGGCGGGGTTCCCATGGTTCTATTATCAGTAGAACTTGGTAAATTGGGGATAGATCCGAAAAAAGATGTTGAGTGGCGGGCCTATCCATCGCCTCAATTATCCCAAGCCTTAGAGAAGGGGGATATTGCAGCTTTTGCAACCTGGGATCCTTTTGGTGAAATCGCAGTTGGTAAAGGTGCACGACTGATTTTTAGCAGTACCCATGACCCACAGTATCATGATCAGTTCTGTTGCTTTGTCGGCATTAACGGTGATGTAGCACAGAAGAACCCGGAAATTGCCAAGAAAATTACCGCTGCAATTCGGGAGGCCGGTGAGTGGATTGCCCAGCATCCGCAAGAAACGGCAGAGCTGGCAGTGAATAAAAAATATATCGGTGGCAGTATAGAGCTAAATACGAAACTCCTAAGTGATTATCAATTCAAGTCTAGTCCTTCCCTGGCCCAAAGCAGTCTCCTATTCCATTTGGAGAGTATGCACGAACAAGGAATACTGGATTCCAGCACCGATCCCAATGAGTTATTACAGCACATGTTTTTAAGTTTAGACAATTAAGAATAGAAAATGAGGCTATTAACCATCAATGGGTTGGTAGCCTTGTTATTTTATACTGATAAAACCGATAATAATTTTGTAATATTCGTTGCATAAAAACATTGATAGGAAATGTTTTTAGAGAAGAATTATGTGGAAAACATGTAACTGATAAGTCTTAACGTACTAGGTTCTCTTTATCTTTATTGACAGAACTTGGTATAAAGAATATAATCATAATATAAGCATATAAGAATATAATAATTATAGAGGTGCTTTTATGATAGAAAAATACACAAAGTTTTTTAAAGCTCTTGGTGAACCTACACGTCTAAAAATACTACGACTTTTAGTAGAAAGAGAGATGTGCGTTTGTGAGTTAATGAAAGTTTTAGACATGAATCAACCTCGTATTTCACAGCATCTAAAAATTTTAAAGGAAGTGGGAGCTGTTAAAGAGCGTAAGCAAGCGCAATGGAGTTACTATTCGGTGTGCTGCGAAGATTTTCAAGACTTTATTAATGCCTTTGCTATTTTCATGACGGAAGATATGAAAAATATTACTGATTTGTCCAGTGAATATCAAAGAATGAAAATCTGTAAAAAGTGATAAGGAGGCCTAGTGTGAAATTATTAGTAAATTTTAAAGTCGCCTTTTTAAATGGCATTTGTCCCTTCCCTATCTCATATTTAAATAATTTCAAGTAATCTTCATTAGAAGTGTAAGACGGGGCGAGGTTTTTTGTTGATAATCATTAACTATGATAGAAAACAAGGGAGGCAAAAAAATGGATGGTAATGAAGTACGTGAATTGGTTCGTCAAAAATATGCGAAAGCGATTACTGCCAAAAAGGGCTGTTGTGGTGGCTCAAGTTGCTGTGGCTCGAATGACAGCAAGGCTGCCAACCTGATCACTGGAGGATTATACGATGCCAATGAGGTGAAAGAAATTCCGGCAGAAGCCGTGTATGCCTCGCTGGGCTGTGGGAATCCGACGGCACTGGCGGAATTGCACCCTGGCGAAACCGTACTTGATTTAGGAAGCGGTGCCGGACTTGATGTTTTGCTTTCCGCCAAAAGGGTAGGAGCTTATGGGAAAGCTTATGGCCTGGATATGACGGACGAAATGCTTGCCGAGGCAAATGCCAATAAGCTAAAGGCGGGGGTAACCAATGCTGAATTTTTAAAAGGCCACATCGAGGAAATGCCTTTACCCGAAGCGGCAGTTGATGTGGTGATTTCCAACTGTGTAATTAATTTGTCGGTTGATAAAGATCAAGTATTCCGGGAAATTTATCGTGTCCTAAAGCCTGGCGGCCGGGTTGCGGTATCTGATATTGTAACCACAAAGCCATTGTCAGAAGGTATTAAGCAGAATTTACTAGCTTGGGCCGGCTGCATTGCGGGAGCGCTTTTTGACGAAGAGTATAAAGCCAAATTAGCAAAAGCCGGTTTTAAAGATATTGAAGTTGAAATTACCAGAAAGTACGACTTAACCGAACCATCCGCGCAGAATCTTGTTCCTGGATTTACGGATGCGGAGCGTGTTGAATGGAACGGGGCATTGGTCAGTGCGTTTATCCGGGCCAAAAAGCCAAGTAAGCAATTGGTTGTAGATAAAGATTTTAGAATCAGGCAGGCGGGACAAGAAGATTGGGAGAACATACACGCGCTGTTAAGTAAGAATGGCCTCCCGACAGCGGGCGTCGATTCTGCCTGCGAAAATTATTATATCGCCCATAATCATCAGGAACTCATTGGGGTAATCGGATTCGAGCCTTATGGAACAGCGGCACTGCTACGCTCGCTGGCCATTAAGCCTAAATTCCGGAAAGCGGGTGTTGCCCATGAATTAATAAACCATGCTTTACAGGCAATACGAGAGGCTGGATTTACCGATATCTATTTATTAACGAATACAGCCGACCAATATCTGGCTCGATATGGATTTAATAAGATTGAGCGCAGTAAAATACCGGCTAATGTGTTAACAACTTCTGCACTTGGTGATGCCTGTCCAGCTTCAAGTACATGCATGCATTTGAAAGTATAAAAGAGGGAGGGTGCCAAGTGTTCGATCATGGATATGAATTTGAGCAGGTTTATGAGGAGTTTCAGCCTAAAATTCATCGCTATTTGACGCGGATGATTGGTCCTAAAGAAGCGGAAGATTTAACACAGGAAGTTTTTATTAAAGTCGGCAAAGCGCTAAACACTTACCGCAAAGAATCCCAAATGTCTACATGGATTTATCGCATCGCTACCAATGCGGCAATTGATCGAATGAGAAATCCTTCTTATCGGCGAGAACTGGTCGGAAAGCAGCCAAATAGCTGTCTAAATAAAGTGAATCATACTGAAGATGCGGGAAACGGGGCTGGAGTATCGTGTCAACCTTGCTCAATGGAAGAGCAAGTGGTTCACAAGGAGATGAACGATTGTATTCGGGGTGTTATAGAAAATCTTCCCGATAATTACCGGGTAGTTGTTATTCTAAGTGAACTAGAAGGACTAAAAAATAAAGAAATTGCTGAGATATTGGAAATAAGCCTGGACATGGTAAAAGTACGCCTCCATCGCGGAAAGGCAAGGCTGAAAAAGGAACTGTTGAATTATTGCCAATTTTCCTGGGATGAACGTAATGAATTTATCTGCGATCCTAAAGTACCGGTAAAAAATAAGAAATAGAAGATTAGCAAGTGTATCTTTTTTGTCCTCACCTTCGTCTATAGATGTAGAAGGAGGTGAGATAATTATGAGTTTGGATGGGCGGATCACAGCGTTGATTTCTATTGGAGTATCGGTCGGTGTAAACTGCCAGCCATGTTTGCAATATTATATTGCTAAGGCCAAAGAAAATGGAGTGAGCGAGCAGGAGATTCAAGAAGCAATCGAGGTGGGGCAGGCAGTGAAGAAAGGTGCGGCATATAAAATGGACGAATATATTGCGACTTTCTTTGATAAGAGTTCCTCAGTGCAACCACCAGCCAGCAAAGGATGTGGGTGCGGTTGTTTATGCTGATTCACTACATTTTATTCACAGACTGAGGTATCGATCGCCGAATAGAAAATTCATCGTAGGCACATATAGCATGTTGGCTTTTTCATTTGCTATATGTGCCTACGCGTAACAGAGGGGTGAAGAGGATGGGATGCTTTCCTTATTGGGGGGCCAATTCAGGCTTTCCGTGGTTTTTGTGTATCCTACCGATATTGTTTTTTCTAGGTATGTTTATGGTCTGTGGGTTTAGGCGCAGATGGCGATTCGCTAATTGCTGCAATCAAGAGACGTCGGGTCTGGCCGACGAGGTATCCAGACTTCGCAAAGAGTTAGAAGAAATTAAAAAAAAATAAGATTAGTGAGATCTGGTAGTTATGTTACTTATTGGGGGTTTGAAATAACACAGGGGAGGAAATGACATGTCAACCGGATGTGGACAAAAAGGTAGTGAAGCACGGATTTGTCCAGAAGGGGCAAGGTATGTAGAAAAAATATTGGCAGGCCCACCTCGAAAAGCCATCCTGGCCTGTGAAGGTGGTTGTATTAAAGGTGAAGTCGCCCGTGTTGCCGCTAATATATTGGCGTATCAGTTGGAACGGGATTCTGCTGTACGAATATGCCTGGGGGATGCTGTAACCGGCGATTCCGGTTTTGTGGAACTGGTGAAACAGGCTCCTGAAACCATTATAATTGAAGGCTGTTTTCTACACTGTGGTACACAGATAATGAAAACGCGTATTCCAGATTTTGATCCTGTCGTTGTGGAGGCAATTCGATTATACAGTTTTAATCGTGAAAAGTATTTTGAAATCTTCGATATACCCAGGTCAGAACTAGAGCAATATGCGAAGAGGGTCGCAGATTATGTTCAGCAGACAAAATTTCAAGGTGCACAGATTGATGAGTCGCAGCTTGATGTAGGTTGTTGTAGCTGTTCTTCTGGCAAATAAATTTAATTTATCAGTTTCATGCTGATCTTTATTAACGTTTTGGTGATTTACGGAGCTATTCAAATTTTTTAAATAGGAGACTTACGATGGGGTGTTGTAATAATGCAGAAGAAAACGGAAGGGTTTTATATACCTGTTCAGGCGCTTGTGATTTGGGGCAGATAACCGATCTATTAGGCCGCAAACTTAGAAAAAATGGATATGCCCGTTCCTCTTGTAGCTGCCTTGCGAGTATTGGAGCGGGTATTCGGGCTTATGTTGACAAAACTAAAGCAGCGGCGGAGGTAGTTTGCATTGATGGCTGCCCAACTGCCTGCGCCAGTAAGATGATTAAAAAGATTGATGTAGAACCTAAGGTGTATACTCTCACTAAAATGGGAATTCCAAATGGGAAAGTACAGATATCTGAATCGCTGATTAATGAGTTATATAATCGAATCATTGCTGATTAAAAAATGCAGGGAGTGTTTTTCATATGGAAGAAATTACTTTTCAGGAACTATTGGAAAAGTATCCTTCTTTACATACCTATATCCGTCAACAGCACAGGACGAGCAGAAATTTAACGGATATTTTAGCAGATTGCGGTTACCGTTTTGCAAGAATAGAAGATATAGTGTGTGTACAAAAGGATAAAAATAATGAGGTAAAAAAATTTTTAGAGTGTTCGGTTGTCAAAATTCAACAGTGTTTATGATTGATTTTTGGTCTGTGGAGAATTTTTTGTAATGATGGTTTTGGAGGAGATTAATTTATACAAAATTAAATATAGGGACTTGGCGATTGCCAAGCCCTATATTTACGCAAGATTGCTTTGACTTAAAACATACTCAATAACACCCTGTTTAGGAATCTTCCAAACCCGGTTATAGCGAAATGCTTTCACCTGACCCGATGATAATAAACTATAAGCAGCATTTTTTCCGATGGATAGCATTTCGCATAGTCCTTCCACGTTGACCACGTCGTCATATTGCTCAAACATCATTACATTGCCCCTTTAACTATTTTTTAATAATATGTTCTCGTAGTAATAAAGAGAAAATGTATTGATTAAAATAGGAATGCTAAAATAGTAATAATGGAAGATAAACAAAGACACCTTTATTTGGTTAATCTTGATTTCATATAAGCTTCGAGAGCTTCTACTGGTATTTTCCACGCTTTTCCCGCCTTATAAGCATCCAGTTCGTTATTATGAATCATTTGATAAATCCTTTGCGAACTGACACTAAGCAGACTTGCGGCGTCGGATACATGCAGAGCCAGTTTTTCAATTTGCATTGGGCTTCACCTCCTCATCTTTTTTATCATTATGTTAGCTTAATAAAGCGCGGAATGTGTTAGCAGCGTTGACTTCGTCAAAATTCAGTTGCATGACAGGTTAAAAAAATACAATTATATATTATAAAATTGACACTGGCAGGTTTTATGGAGGTCCCATAAACCCTTGCAAAGGAACATACTAAAGGAACATAGAAAAGCACTGACTTTTGCGGTCAGTGCTTTTCCTGTTTCGAGGAGGAATACTGCTATGCCTATTGACAAAGAGGAAACGCCATTGGAATGTCTGTCGGAGGAAACCTTATTAAGTGAATTTGTAACCCCGGCTGCTGCCAAACAGCTCATTGCGGAATATGCCAGTATCTACAATATTCTGAAGCATACGTCGGAACAGCAGTTGGTCGGTATTACCGGTATCGGCAAGGCCAAGCTCAGAAAGCTTGCCTGCATTAAAGCGGTGATCCAGCGGATGGAGCAGGAACGGAAAAAGCAGATCCAAAGAGTCAGCAAACCCCAGGATGCAGCAGACTACTGCTTCGACATGCAGGACTTACGGCAGGAAGAATTCCGTGTTTTACTGTTGGACACAAAAAATAAGATATTGGCGCAAAAATGTGTTTTCATCGGTACCGTCAACTCCTCCCTGGTATCCGCAAGGGAAGTATTTCATGCAGCAGTACAGAATATGGCGACTAATATCATCGTTCTGCACAATCATCCCAGCGGTGAACCGTCTCCCAGCCAAGAAGACAAAGAAGTAACAAAGCGGTTAGTACGGGCGGGGAAGATACTAAACATCCCGGTCATCGACCACATCATCATCGGTAAAAACGGGTATTTCAGCTTTAAAGAAGGCGGCTATATGGATTCCTGTTGAGGCAGGAAGGCGAAAAAGCTTAGCTGCCATTTTCCTGCGTTGGCGTGAAAATCATCCACAGACCGGGCATTATCGTACGAAAATAAACAGCCTGAAATTGCGGATTGTAACGGACAGTTAAAGTTTAATAACTATTCTCTAAAGCCGGAAAAATCGGGATATGCGATAATTTAGGTAGAGAGCGGGGTGAGTACATGGAACTAGAATACCGGGATAAATTACGTCAGGTCGGATTGAACATCAATTATTACAGGCGATACAGGAAACTGACCCAGCTGCAGCTGGCGGAAAAAGTTCATATATCGCCGTGCTATGTAAGTCAAATCGAGCGTGGGTTGGTAAAAAATGCGGTTTCATTGCCAGTACTCATCACCATCGCCGATGTTTTACATATTGAGCTGGCAGACCTTTTCAAGTTTAGAGCAGTGCCAAACTCCAAGGAAGCAGGGGGATAAAAACGATTTTACCATTGCCGGCTACATGCGGCAGTATCTATTTTCTTTACCAATCAATTGCCCGTAAAGTAACCGGACCCCATACATAGGGAGTTGAGCTATTTTAAAAGGAAAAGATGTGAGCCAATCCGGTAAGGTGATTGTCAGGGCGGTTCTTGCCGTTTTATTAGCACCGATTCAGAATTTCTTTTAGGATAGGAGGAAAATTTGTGTTAGATGTAATCATCAACTATGCCTATATCATTTTCGTCCCCATCATTGCCATTGCCGGAACGGTTTGGTATATGAACAGCCATACAATCATTTCAACGGGACCGGAAGGAGAAGCAAAAGGCTGTCTGGGTGTCTTTATCACCTTCGGTATTGTAGGGGCGATACTCGTGACCTTTGCGATGTATGCCCTGTCTTGGTGCATACAATTCTTCCTGACACACTGGAAATGGTTTGCCGGTGGTGCCGTGATTTTAGTTGTATTGCTGCTGTTTGGAAATCAACGGTCGAACCCGACCAGCGAGAAGGCGGAGGGTAAAAAGTAGACTCTATATTAGGTCAAGCGGCAGAACGGCCTTTAACTGCTGGGAGAATATATGAAAAAGTATATATTAACTGTGCTGGCCGCAGTATGTTTGGTATTTACTTTCGGGAATGCCCAGCCAGCAAATGCTCAGCATTTTGACTACGATGAAGCCTATCAAATTCTGCAAGGAGCATGGACGGATGAATCTCCTTCCCATACAAACCCTCAACCAAGATATCTGGTATGGAGGAGCAATGACGGCTCCGAATGCAATATTGTCAACGGGAAAGGTTATACAGATCCTGACGGTAATAGCATAATTTATTTTGATTATAAAGGTACAAGGGCATATGCGAATGTAACCTATTATCCTGATCAAGGGAAATATTACGCTAGAATTTATGCATATATGAATACATCTAAAAGTTGGCTTACCCTTTATGATTGTTTATCTAAAGACAGGTAATATAAAAAGTAAGGATTAAAGCTTGATGGACCAAGTATGTTTCTAGAGAAACTATACATAGCTTTGCACTGACTTAAGGGGTCAGTGCTTTTTTGTGCCAATTTTAAAATCAAGAGGCAGAGGAGAGAAGAAAATGAAACAAGGTAGAACGTTACTGGAACTGGGAACCGAACTGGACCGGCAGAGAAAAGCCCGGAAAGACTATATTGCCGATACCCGCAATCTGGAAGTCGAGACAACCGGCAGGAATACGGTGTTATCCATCAGCCTGGATAATGCAATGGAAAAGTTTGTACTCAATGAACTGGCCCATCAGCAGATTGCTTCCCGGCTGCAAATCCCATACCGGTACTATCAAAAAATGCGGGAAGAATACCCGTCCCTATTGGACGACAACATCAATAGCTGGTTTATGAAGGCACCGGAAAAAAGAATGATTCGGACGCTGGATAACAACGTCAGAGCGTTCTTATCCGACCGGTACCGGCGGCTGGATCATCTGGAGCTTTGCGGCGCGGTACTGCCGGTCATTCAGGAAATGAAAGGGGCGGAAGTGATTTCCTGCGACGTAACAGAGACCCATTTATATCTGAAAGTCCTCAATAAAAAGCTTAAGGCCGAAGTGGCGGTTGGGGATCAAGTGCAGGCTGGGATCGTGATTAGTAACAGTGAAGTGGGTTTAGGTAGTTTGAAAGTCGAACCTTTGGTGTTCCGTTTAGTGTGCAAAAACGGACTGATTGTAAAAGACTTTACCCAAAAACGCTATCACGTCGGCAAGCAGGTAGAGACCGACGATCCGGCGTATGAACTGTATTCCGAAGAAACCTTACGGGCCGATGACAAAGCTTTCTTTATGAAAATACAAGATACGGTTCGCGCAGCGGTGGACGAGGCAAAATTCAACCTGTCGGTCGAGAAGCTGAGAACTGCTGCCAACGAACCCACCGGACCGGACCCTATTAAGACCGTAGAACTGCTGGCGGACAAGTACATTTTATCGCAAAGCGAGCAAGGCAGTATCCTGCGGTATTTTCTGATGGGCCGGGACAGCAGCCGGTATGGACTGATTAATGCGGTTACCCGCAGTTCCCAGGACGAAGCGGACTATAACCGGGCAACAGAGTTGGAGAGGCTTGGCGGAGAACTGCTGGCACTACCACTACAAAGGATGCTGTCCGCTCCGTCCCGTGAGCCGGTAATGAGAAATGTGACCCATCTGGCCAAACGGCTGGAAATGGCATAAGAAAGGAAGAATGATCAAATGTTTCTGTCCCATTGTTTTGCTTACACCCATATCGCGGCTGAAATCCGACAGCAACAAGATTGTGTAGCCATAGAACTCAAAGATGAAAATAGGACCAATCTACAAATTACCTTTAGCTATCTCCAGGCCAAAACACTGGCGGAGGGATTGTCCGCCATGACGAGTCAGGCATCGTTAACCGAAGTACTGGCTCCAAAGTGCGGTTTTATCTTGGGAGATATGGCCGTTCATTTTGTATTACCTATCGAAAAAGAAAATCAGCAGGAAGGAGAGGAGCAAAGATGCCGGCCCAATATTTTACCTGCCCCGACGGCAGAACCATCCCTATCAAAGAGTGCCTGACCGCTTGCCCCAGAAAGCAACGATGTATGTTCCTACCGACCTTAAGGGCGGTAGCTAAATCCTTAAACAGAGGGATTAAGGAACCGACGGTTACGGAGCTTATTGCCGGTTCAAGGGAAACCTATCTTAAGAAAACAGTGGACTATGCTGTGAACCCCCAGGATGTCTTGTATGCTTTGCATGGGCAGGCCGTGCACAAAATTAATGAAAATCATACCGAAGGAGATATTTTGTCAGAAATCCGGCTGTATGACGGAGTGAAAAGCGGTTCCTTTGACTTATATGGCAAGATTATGGATGAAGAAGAAGGAGTATTGGGAGATCTTAAAAATACCAGCTCCTACAAGCTCATGAAGGCGCTCGGCATTTATAAAGTCGATGTAGCGACGGGTGAAGTCTATAAAACCGGATTGAAAAAAGGTTTGCCTAAAACCAGAAAAGAGTTCCGCTACGACGGTGTAAGACACATCATGGATTGGGCCATGCAGCTGAATGCCTACCGTCTTTTGCTGGAATCGGAAAATTTTACGGTAAAACGCATGGTCATACAGGCCATGTGCCGGGATAACAGTCTCAGAATTGCTTCGGAGAGAGGAATTGATAAAACCATCTACCTTATTCCCATTTATAAGCTATCCGATCATTGGCTGAAACGCTATTTCACCGCTAAAGCAAATAGCCTGCAGCACGCTTTAGCCAATAAAGAACTGCCGGAGATTTGTAAGCCCAGAGAACGCTGGCATGACAGGAAATGTTTGGATTACTGCGTAGTGGCCGGATATTGCCCTTACGGACATGTAATACAACAGAAACACCAAAAATCGGCAAGCTGAAGGAGGCGTATTATCATGCAGAAATTGGCGGCAAAATTGGTAAAAGTAATGCACGAAGTGGCATATGTAGCGAAGAATGGCAACAATGAATACCATGGCTATTCCTATGCGACCAGTGCCGACGTATTACAAAAAATCAATGCGGCTTTGACGAAGTATAATATTTGCTCCATTGCATCACCGGAGGTCATCAGTATGACCGATGTAACCACGGCAAAAGGAAATACAGAGCACCTGGCAACGGTAAAAATCAGTATTCTGCTTGTAGATGCGGAAAGCGGTGAAACCGTGACGATTGCCGGGTTGGGCTCCGGTCAGGATATCGGCGATAAGGCTGTCATGAAGGCCGAAACGGCAGCGATTAAGTACAGCTATTTGTTGTCGATGGCTATCCAAACAGGCGACGACCCGGAGGCTGATACTCAAACTGATGAAGCAATGGAAGAACAACCGAATATGGATACTGCCGGTAAAAAGAATGTTAAGCAAACCCGTAATACTTCTAAAGCCACGGTATGTGCGGACTGCGGAGTTGAGATTTCCGAAAAAGTTAGGACATATTCGGCAGGAAAGTATGGGAGACCGTTATGTATGAAGTGCCAACAACAGCAGCATAACGTGGCATGAAGCTTTAAAATAACTCTAATTTAGTTGATTAGGGTTATTTTTTATGCTTTGAGCAGAGCGAATCTACAAAGGTTTTTGTTAACAAAAACTGTATTATATATTTGAGAGCTATGATTTCCAGATGGCGACGCTTTCAAACTATTATCATCTATTACATTTATAAACCAAATGGCTAATTATTTGCTTGTTTCCCCAGTTTCCCCATAAATTTAATGTTCTGGCTTATAGGGTATGATCCAATATTGGGGAAGTTGGGGATATATATTAAAGTTTCTGTATTTAAAGCCAATTTTGGTTTTGATAACTAATGCATATTGGCTTTCAAACCTACCATTATTAGCCTGTTTGGCGTAAAATGGACATTTATTCGAATGCAAAACTTCAATAACAAGTGCCGTATAGTTACGATGATCGATTTTAAAATGTGTAATTCTACTTAATCTGCTTAAACCACCCGCTATGCGGGTGAGAACTGAAAAAGTTATACCTTGACGTAAGAAAACACCGGTTTACTACCTAGATATAGAAACCTTCTGGATATTACTTACAAAGATTTTGTTTTCCGAGTAAATAACTACTAGTTGATTCGTTAGCTATAGCTACAAGGGGGTCGATCAAGCCACCCGTTTTACGGGTGGTGCTATAAACCCGCAAGTAGTTCTGGAAAACTGCACTTCTTTGCACGTACCCGGTTATGCCTGATTTCATGCGGGCCACCGGGATTTTTTACGCGCGCCGCCGTCCGCAAGTAGTTTGGGAAAAAAACAAGGATAAAAAACATTTGAGACAATTTTGTCCGCGATTAAAGGACATGTTATAGACAGCCTTTAAACTCCCTTAAATACTGATTTAAAAGCATTTAAAGGCGTCTATTTTTGGCCGAAATTTAACCTTTGACGTCATGTAACTAAGGAACTAGAAAGGAACTAAAATAAAAAAAGCCACAACCGCTTATAACATAAGGTTTTAAAGCAGTTTAGGCCACGGAAAGGTAAGGAACTTTTTAAGACATGCCATATTAATAAATATAACAAAAAATCCGTATTAATATACGCATTATACAACGATAAATAAAAATCTTTGAAAATGATTTGAATTTAGCATTACAATAAAAAAGAATCTGATATAGAAAGCGAGATGGTCATGTATTGCCGCAGCAATATATAAAAACATTTAATGATGATAATTCCCAGGCGGGCGGCAACCTCTCGCCAATTTATGCTGCTACCAGCGGAATCATGCGTGAAGTTTTTTTTCCGTCAGCGTAGCACAATGTTCTTTAAAAGCGTTTTGAAATTGAATTTTAGCCCAGCCACGCAGATCGGCATCGCCACTCTGCATAAGTTCAGTTAGAACATCGAACATCTCTTTTAAGTCGGGGTCAAATATGGCCTCGACTTTTTGTATTTGCTGTGATGACTCGACCCCTGTTAATATCCAATCAACAGAGCACATTAATTTCTGAGCAATATTTTTTAGTGCAAGAGCACCGGGCAATGAACCATTTTCCCAATTGCTCACATTGCCGGAAGAAACACCGATTAGCTGTGCAAATTTAGCCTGAGAGAGACCCGTTCTTGCTCGCAGCTCTTTCAATCTATTTACAATTTCTTGTGTTTCGTCATTTAAATGCATAGCCTCACCCGCTTTGCTACATTAAATTTAATTTAAAATAATTGACTATACATTAATTTTAATGTAAAATGAATTTGTGCAGTGAACTTGTACACATATTATTCCCAAAAATAACCGCGTTTAACGCACGCGGCGGAGGGTGGTGAATAAAGTGGTATTTCCTGATATTTATATTTCTTTCCGCTAAGGCATGA
>JBDKTO010000052.1 GCA_039680175.1 Veillonellales bacterium
CATTGCCCGAAAAAAAGAGTTGCAACTCGTGATTTGCATCGACGAATTTCAAAACATCATGCAATTCGGCAATCCCGATGCTTTTCAGCAAAAGTTGCGTTCGCACTGGCAGAATCATCAGCAAGTAGCTTACTGTCTTTATGGCAGTAAACGCCACATCTTGCGGGATATCTTCAGCGATCCTTCAAAGCCGTTTTACAAGTTCGGCGATTTGATGCTGCTCGATAAAATTCCCGAAAGTGAATGGATCGTTTTTCTTTGCAGGCGATTCCAAGATACAGGTAAAACGCTTTTGCCCGACGATGCTCGATTAATTGCCCGACTTGCCGACAATCATCCCTATTATGTGCAGCAATTGGCTCAGCAAGCATGGTTTCGCACACATGACGAATGCAATCAAGATATCGTATTATCGGCGCATGAAGATATTGTCAATCAACTCAGCCTTCTGTTTGCCAACAGCACGGAAAAACTCTCTTCTTTTCAGATTCATTTACTCAAAGCTGTTCTATCTGGAGAAAAGCAATTGACGGCGAAAGAAACACTCGAAAAATACCAATTAGGCACTTCCGCCAATGTGGTGCGCCTCAAACGGCTATTGATCGAAAACGAGATACTGGATGATACGGGTGAAGAATTATCGTTTTTAGATCCGATGTATAAATATTGGCTTCAAAAGAATTTTTTCAAGAAGTAATATTTTCAGGTTTTTCCTCTGCGCCCATCTGCGTGAACCTATCTATTTCTTTTCCCGCTGATTCTCGCTGATTTATTCTCTCGCTGATTTGCGCGGATTTATTTTCTCGCAGATTTACGCGGATTTTATCTGCTTTACGCTATCTTTCTGCGTTCTTTTATCTGCGTCCATCTGCGTGAAATCTTATTCTTTTCTCGCTGATTTATGCGGATTTTATCTGCTTTACGCTATCTTTCTGAATTCTTCTATCTGCGCTCATCTGCGTAAAATCTTCTTTTTCTTTCTCGCTGATTTACGCGGATTTTCAATTCTTTTTTTCGATAGCCTTCCTTAATATGGTAGGTGGAATATCCTAAGTATTCGTTTCGCTTCACAGGTAGGCTAACCCCTGCTCAAATCGCGTAACATTTGTTCACAACGGAGCAACCCAGTTGGTATCGAAAGCCTTCTTTATAAAGTCCAGCTCCTTTCCCCCTATGTAAGCCAAAGAGAGCCAAATACGTTCTTGCATATTATGCATAATAATAAATTGAATTGTTTGTTCCGATCATGGTATGGATAATTGTTTAACCACTTTGCAAGGGTTACCGAAAGCCAATACTCGGTCAGGTATATCTTTGGTTACAACAGAACCTGCTCCGATAATACACCAGCTCCCTATTTTCACACCCGGAATAACGATTGTACCCGCACCAATCCATGTCCCTTCGCCGACGCTAACATTTCCGCAAAGTGCAGCATGCGGGGATATATGCACAAAGTCATTCACTTGGCAATCGTGGTCCACTGATGCTCCGGTATTGATGATGCAGTGCCTTCCTATATTGCTGCAAGATTGAATAATACTACCCTGCATTACTACCGTGCCCTCTTTTATTGAACAGATATTCGACAAAATAGCTGAAGTATGGACTGCTGTTTCAAAACAAATACCCTGTAAGCGCTTAGCTATTTTTTTGCGTATTGTATTATCACCAATACTTATGATTAGTGGCGATAGATTTTTTGCATCATGATATACGGGATAACCTAACAGTTCATTAATCGAAAGATTATCATCGATCAAGCCTAGAATATTTTTTCCTTGCGATTTTAGGATATCAATAATAACTTTAGCTTGGCCGCTTGCACCGTATAAATACATATTAACTTTTAATTTAAGATTTTATAGTTACTAGTTTACAGTTTACTGGCAACTGATTACTGCCAACTATTCCCTCTAAACGGTTCCATTGTTGTACTGACCTTAGAGTTTATCCCTTCTCGTTTGAATACCTTCATAAGTGTCAAAAAAAGAATTTTTACATCCAAATATACTGTTATATGGTCAACGTACCACACATCGTATTCAAATTTCTCCTGCCAGCTGATAGCATTGCGGCCGTTAACCTGAGCCCAACCGGTTATTCCAGGGCGGACTTCGTGCCGGCGACTCTGTTCTTTACTGTATAGCGAAAGATATTTTACCAGAAGAGGCCGGGGGCCTACCAGTGCCATATCCCCTTTTAATACGTTAACCAGCTGGGGTAACTCGTCCAGAGAGAGTGAACGGACTAACCGTCCAATTTTTGTTAACCTTTCGCTGTCGGGTAACAGAATGCCGTTCTCATCCCGCCGGTCGTTCATCGTCTTAAATTTGATCACCTTAAAAATCTTTTCGTCTTTTCCCGGCCGTTCCTGTAAAAAAAATACCCCCGCTCCCTTGTTGGCTATTGATAGCACTATCCAAAGGATTAAAAACAGTGGGCTGAGGATAATTAAGCCAACCAGAGCAATCATGAAATCTAACAAACGTTTAAAAAAATGAATATACATGAATAACTTCTTATTAAAATAATCAAAAAA
>JBDKTO010000053.1 GCA_039680175.1 Veillonellales bacterium
TCTGTCTTTAGAAGAAGGGTTAACTAAAAAATTCGAGTGTATGCAAGAAGAAAAATATTTTTTTATGTCAGCGTTTTCTTCCTCGGATCTTAATAACTTATTTCATTATGATTACTGCTGCATTTACCAATTTTATAAAGAGGTTGCCATAGCAAAGGGGCCCTTGACGGAAGATATTGTTTTTTTGCTGGAATTTTATTGCCGGAGCTCGATGGATATAACGGCTGACTGGGCAAGAAAAGGCATGAAAACTCCCCCGGCAACCATGGCGCGGCTTCTGGTGGATGCTATGCCGCCGCGTCTGCACGATTACTTAAGTGATTTATCGAACTATAAAGATACGACAGGAAGTTAGTATTCTTTTAGTTACTATACGAAAGCGCCCCTGGCAATGGTTATGCGGTTGTATAATGAGTGACAAAACAATAAAAATGTAAAGATATGTGACAGGTCGGTAATGAGTGAAACTTGTTCAAAATACATAATATTTTATAATTACAAATAGATGGAATTTTACAAAAAATAAGGACAGGGGGTCTTAGAGTATAATATTTCTTGATGGATAATGCATACATATCTAAGCGGAGGGGTAAATATTATGAAACAGTACCAATTGTTCATCAATGGAGAATTTATTGAAAATGGGTCTCGTGAAATGATTGAGGTTGTCAATCCGGCAACGGAAGAGGTCGTTTCTAAAGTACCGAAAGCTACCACTGAAGATGTAAATGCAGCCGTGGACGCTGCTTACGAGGCACAGAAGAGCTGGGCTAAGATTCCGCCTATTGAAAGAGCGGCATACTTGCTGGAACTGGCTGAGCTGGTAAAAGAAAACCAGGATTTATTTGCTAAAGTCACGGCGGAAGAAGTAGGTAAGGACATCACTCTGTCAGAAAAAGAAGCTAGCTGGCTTCCACAATATATGGAATATTTTGCCGGAATGGCTCGCCATCTGAAGGGTGAAATCATTACGAGTGACCGTCCCAATGAAAATATTTTTTTGTACAAAATGCCAATCGGTGTTGTTGCCGGAATCATGCCTTGGAATTTTCCTCTGTTCCTTATTGGACGCAAGGTTGCCCCAGCGCTCATCGCTGGTGATACAGTTGTCCTGAAACCTTCCAGTGATTCGCCGAACGGTTGCTATGAATTTGCCAAGCTGGTAGCCAAGAGTTCGCTGCCAAAAGGTGTTATCAATGTTATTACAGGCCGTGGGTCTGTTGTAGGTCAGGCCATGTCTGCCAATCCCAAAGTCAGTCTGGTCAGCATGACAGGCAGCGTGGAAGCAGGCACTAGGATCATGGAGGCGGCCGCACAGAATATCACTAAGGTTTCCTTGGAGCTGGGTGGCAAAGCACCGGTCATCGTTATGGATGACTGCAATATTGATAAGACCGTTGAATGGGTTTGGGCTTCCCGCATAGTGAATGGTGGTCAGGCATGCAATTGCGCTGAACGTGTATATGTGCAGGAAGGTATTGCCGAAGAATTCACGAAAAAAATTATTACCCGCATGGCCGCTACCAAGTGGGGTAATCCAGCTGATGATGCCAAGAAAGAATTCGATATGGGGCCAATGATCAACAAGCAGCAGGTTGAACATATCGACGAATTGGTCAAAAGTGCTGTGACTGAAGGCGGCAAGATTGCATGCGGCGGCAAGGCAGCTAAAATCAACGGCAAAGGCTTCTACTATGAACCTACGGTCATTACGGACTGCAGGCATTCCTTCCGGATTTTTCACGAAGAAATTTTCGGACCTGTCCTGCCGATCACGACCTTTAGGACATTGGATGAAGCCATTGAATATGCTAACGATTGTGAATTTGGCCTGACCTCTTCCATTTATACGACGAATACGGACACGATGATGAGGGCGTTGAACCAGATTAAATTTGGCGAAACTTATGTAAATCGGGAACACTTTGAAGCTTTCCAAGGCTTCCATCAGGGTGTGCGTAAATCCGGCATTGGCGGTGATGATGGGGAACACTGTCTGGATGAATTCCAGGTAACCCATGTTTGCTACGTCGACTACGATTTGAATAAATAATAACTTTGCAGTAGAAAAATACTTCCCTCAGTTCGCTGGTTCATAATTTGACTAGCTGGCAGGGGGAAGTGTTTTTGGATTTTAGAGTTGTTTTGCTGTCTCGGATATCATGTGCAACGTGGGCAGTAAGCATGTGCCTATAAAAGCCTTCATTGTGAGGGCACTATTTTTTATTCGAATTTCGGTTGATTTCTCTAAATTAATTTTAAAAATCACCGCTTATTTATAAACCGTAAACATCCCCAATATTCATATCCACTCTTTTCATCCCGGTGGCAATGCTGCTGGTTTTTTTACTTTCTGAAGCTTATTTTTTTTGGGCCTTGATTAAGTCTAGAATGCCGGTTTCGTGTACGATTTTAGATAATTTCTGGTTATCGGACAACCATTTTTCTTCTAATTCATGAGGACCTAAATATTCAACCCTCATACCTGTAATTTCCATATCACTCATAAACTTAGCAGGGCATGTTCATGAAAATTCAGTAGATAAAAAGCAGGAAAAACTGTAGCAAGAGAAAATTATAGCAATGAGGTGAAGAAGATGGAAAATCTCATTGCTATTTTAGAAAAAATGCCAGACCCAAGA
>JBDKTO010000054.1 GCA_039680175.1 Veillonellales bacterium
CTTGCTGCCAGTGAAGCCACATCGAACAAGATTGATATGGTAACGGTAGGTGCGAATAGCATAGAGAATAACGGCAAACTGGATGTTCAGTTGATTGCTTCATTTAAGGATAAAAACATGAAAATAACTGCATTTGGCAAACCAACTGACGCCACGGTTCAGTACGGCTATAAAAATCTGGGCAAAGAAGGCATTACAAGTCACTCAACCAGTACCAGGACAGAAGCAATTTATGCAACAAATCAAAACGGCAGCCAATACAAACTAAATATACCCGCGGATGCCAAAGCTTGGCCTATAACTACCTTTGAAACAGATGCGTCCAAGGACAGCCAACTTTCCGTTCATCTGCCGGCCCTTTTGGCTACTTATCAAAAGTCAGTTGATAATATAAAAATCAATATTCCTGAGAATGGCCAAAAAACTCTTAACCGTGAAGTTGACTTTTTCGCTCAGAAAGCCTTAATCAAGAGCATCAAACGCATTTCCCCCACATCCGCAGAGCTTGTCTTCCAGCTAAACACTGGAAATGAAAAGAATATCAGCATTAGAGCTTTCCAGGTTAATAGCGATAACATCAAAGAGATTTCTTCAGAAATTACCGGAGATAAAGCAGTCATGGTTCTCAATTTCGATAAAGATATAAATACCGCCGATCTGGAAATATCATGGCCACAATTCGTTATGAATGGCAACTGGACGATCAATTTGAGATAGATTTTCTTTATGCAAAGAGACTGCCTCCAAAGCCCGATAGGAGTTTGGGGGCATTCTCAATCACCAATACCTGTATCATCACAGGAGATTGAAGGTTTATCTAAAACTATATAAATTTCCTCTAACTCCAACTGTGCCTTAATCAGAACATCCTCTGAACTAATAGCCATTTCTTTAGCCTTCTGTACCATCTTCACAGCATCTGCAATCTTTGCACTGATTCTGACAACCGACTGCTCTATCCGTTTGTCATGTAAGTTGATAACTTCCGGTCTCACAAGCATCCTCCCATATGAATAGTGATACATCTCATTACATTTTAAGGGATTATCCCTTAAAAATCAATAAGGGTTATTCCCTTAATGCATAATTGTTTTGAGGTGATAGCCATGTACGAAAGAATCCGTAATATGCGGGAAGATAAAGATCTGACGCAAGCGCAAATTGCAGAGTATTTGAGCATTCATCAAACAACCTATTCCGATTATGAGCTTGGGAATCTTAACATCCCGATTCCTGTAATGTATAAGCTTGCAGACCTGTTTGAAACGAGTATTGATTATCTTGTCAATCGCACCGATGAGAAGAGGCCATATCCATTCAAGAAATAGGCAACGATATTCCTCGCGTGGTAAACATGGTAAACAGCCTGGCTACGGATTGCCTTTTAGTTGCCTGTTGAAAAGAAGAAAAAACAGGTAGGCGAAGAAATTGTCTATCCGGCTCAAAGTGAATTGAATTTCTAGCTTTAGCATTTGGCCGTTGGAGTAATTCTATTTCAGCGGCATTTTCTTTAACCATATTGAATCCGGTCTAATATGAGAATTGCAATATTTTATACCGCGTTAATGTGCAATTTTTACTCCTGCTACCCTAAATGGGTTGGCTTTAATTTGAGAATTCTGGCGGAATTAATGTGAGAATTGACAGTATCTGTCGTAAGGACTTTTCTTTGTTGCAATATCTTCTCCGGTAAGCAATCGATCGATAGATATCCCCAGTACCTCAGCCAAAACAGGTAATATGCCCGTATCAGGTAATAGGGCTGATTCTAATCATATTTTTATATTTGATAAAAGTACTCCATTTAGTTGCAACCACTATTTTTATTTTAATGGTTTGGCTTCTAAATAATGATTAGGATAAGCCTGGAGTGGCATCATTTCATGGTGTCCTCTAGGATTAAAAGCATAATATAAATAAAAGTAACGATTATAAAATCGTTACTTTTATTTTCTGAAAAATTTATGTTTCTGCTTGTCGTTATTCTCACTGTTTTTAATGTAAAACTATGAAATTTCTTGCGTATAATTACGTATTATTTATTTACATACGTATTAGTACGTATTATAATATAAATACAAGGAGGCGAGTTAATTGACTGAACGGGAAGTCCTAAAGCTACTAAAAGAAAATGGCTGGTACATAGAAGAAGGCAAAAGACATCATCTAGCCACAAATCCCAATAAACCAGGAATAAAGATACCAATACCAAGACACAGTAAGGACATCCCAATAGGAACTGTGAATAACATACTGAAGGCAGCGGGGCTGAAATAAGCCCCAGCTCCCGCATTTTATTAAAATAAAAATATAAAAGTAGAGGAGGTTTTAACTATGAAATATGTTTATCCTGCTGTATTTAATCAGGAAAATGATAATTACAATGTATCGGTTCCAGATCTGCCTGGCTGTTTTACCTTCGGTACTTCAATTGCTGAAGCTATTGAAATGGCCCGTGACGCTATATCTATGTGGCTCTGTGATGCAGAAAACAAAGATGAAATAATACCGCAATCCAGTAAACCTCAAGATATAACCACTGAACCAAATAGTTTTGTTAATCTTATTGATGTTGATACTACAGAATACCGCCGCGAAAATGATAATCGGGCAATTAAGAAAACTCTTAGTATTCCTAACTGGCTAAATGCAAAAGCTGAAAAAGCAGGTATCAACTTTTCCCAAACCCTGCAAAAAGCCCTAAAGCAGGAACTTGGCTTAGAATGAGGGCGTATTTCC
The DNA here is from genome assembly GCA_039680175.1 of Veillonellales bacterium. Lineage (NCBI taxonomy): Bacteria > Bacillati > Bacillota > Negativicutes > Veillonellales > Veillonellales bacterium. The sequence goes on from JBDKTO010000054.1 coordinate 2,740, forward strand.
AACCGTGTAAATGGTAATAATCTCCACAAACAAACTTAAGGAGATGTTTAGCATGACACGGTTGGACGATAAAGAAATGCAGTTGGTAAGCCTAATAAGCGAGAAGTGTACCACGCCTGGCGAACTAACAGAGAAACTAAAAAGCCTGTTTGGCGGAGCATTAGAAAAGATGCTGGAAGCAGAAATGGACGAGCATCTCGGCTACGAGAAGAACAGCATTGCCGGCAACAATTCAGGCAACTCCCGTAACGGCTACGGGAAAAAGACTATTAGAAGCGAATGGGGCGAGAGTGAAATAACTGTCCCCAGAGACCGCAGCGGCACCTTCAAGCCCCAGGTTATCGAGAAACGCCAAACGCGTACAGACGAAGTAGAAAAGCGGATTTTGGCCATGTACGCTAAAGGCATGAGCACCCGCGACATAGAAGACCATCTACGCGATATCTACGGCGTGGAAGCCTCAGCTAGCCTTATCAGCCGCATAACCGACAAAATCATGCCGGAGGTAGCTGAATGGCAGTCCCGCCCTCTTGCCGAGGTTTACCCGGTAGTGTTTTTCGATGGTATACGCTTCAAAGTCAAGAAAGACGGGAAAGTCATAAACAAATGTGTTTACAGCGTTTTAGGTATTGACCTAGATGGCAAAAAGGACATCTTAGGCATCTGGATCAGCGAAACAGAGAGTGCAGCGTTTTGGGCAACGGTGTTCAACGAGATGAAAAACCGTGGGGTTAAAGACATACTGATCGCCTGCCATTTATAATTTCAAAAGCTCGTCTTAAAATGTGCTATAAATAGAATAAATACTATTACCTCTCCTCTTAGCTTACCTACAATTTATAAACACCGTAGAACAATTTTTAAAACACTATAAACTGAAATTTTATTGTAAGCGGTGGAACAACTACCGTATGGAACAAAAAACACCACTGAGGTATAGTGGTGTTTGTGGAGATGAATAAGTGAACATCATCTTTGAGTTTTTTTAGTATGCCGATTTCCTGGGAGGCAGTGTTCTCTGGCTTTACTCCATGATGATTTTTAATAAATTCACCCTTACTGATTCAGCAGGGTGTGTGGAGCTGTTTTAATAAAATCCTTCCCGGGCAATCTTTTTAATATAGTTATACTTTTTGCGGATCAGTTTTTTAAATTCTACATCGGAGAGTTCATTAAACCGACCTAATCCTTCTTCGTAAAGACATTCATAGATCAGTTCACAGTAATCATCATCTTCACGGTGTGCTTTCTGGTAACGTTGCTCAAGTTCATAGGGAAAATCAAG
>JBDKTO010000055.1 GCA_039680175.1 Veillonellales bacterium
CCGGACACCTCCTAGCTTAGATTACTTCCGGCGCCAGCGAGACAATCTTCATAAAGTCTTTTTCACGCAGTTCTCTCGCTACCGGCCCAAATATACGGGTCCCTCTGGGGCTTTTATCTTCTTTAATGACAACTGCGGCATTTTCGTCAAAACGGATATAGGAACCGTCCGGACGACGCAGGCCTTTATGAGACCGTACGACTACGGCCCTGACTACTTCGCCCTTTTTCACGACACCGCCGGGAGAAGCGTCTTTAACAGCTGCTACGATTACATCTCCGATGTTAGCATATCTACGATACGAGCCGCCTAATACCCGGATGCACATGATTTGCTTGGCGCCGGTATTGTCAGCAACATTCAACATTGTTTGCTGTTGGATCATTCTTATCCCTCCTTTGCGTACTCGAGGTTTGCTATATTATTTGGCTTTCTCAATGATTTCCACAACTCTCCAGCGTTTGTCTTTCGACAGCGGACGAGTTTCCATGAGTTTTACCGTGTCGCCTACATGGCTTTCATTGGTTTCATCATGAGCTTTAAATTTAATGGTATGTTTAACGGCTTTTTTATACAGCGGATGCTGTACCAAACGTTCTACTGCTACGACTACCGTTTTTTCCATCTTGTCGCTAACGATTTTACCAATACGGGTTTTACGCTCATTTCTTTCGGTCACGTTCGAGTGGCCTCCTTCCGTTCTTATTTGTATCGTTACGTTTCGTCTAAGAACGAACTATGCTTGCTGGGCTTGCAGTTCCTGCTCCCGCTGGATAGTCTTCACACGGGCGATGTCCTTTTTAACTTCCTTAATCCGCATAGAATTTTCCAGCTGACCAGTAGCAAGTTGAAATCTGAGGTTAAATAACTCCTCTTTAAGCCCGGCTAATTTTTGTTCCAGTTCGGCCTTATTCATATCGCGGATGTCATTAACCTTCATCTATGTCACCACCCACTTGTTCTTGCACTTGCGCTGCCGCTTCTTCCCGCTTGACAAATTTAGTTTTGATCGGAAGCTTATGACCCGCCAAACGCATTGCTTCTTTGGCTATTTCTTCGGTAACCCCATCCATTTCAAACATTACCCGGCCTGGTTTTACTACAGCTACCCAGTATTCCGGTGATCCTTTACCACTACCCATACGCGTTTCAGCCGGTTTTGCCGTAACCGGTTTATCAGGAAATATTTTAATCCATACCTTACCGCCACGTTTGATATAACGAGTCATAGCAATACGGGCCGCTTCAATTTGACGGTTGGTAATCCAGGCCGGTTCAAGTGCCGCTAAGCCGAACTCGCCATGACTTACTGTGTTGCCCTTGTTCGCTTTGCCTTTCATCCGTCCACGGAATTGCTTACGGTGTTTTACTCTTTTTGGCAGTAGCATCTATTTCTCGCTCCCTTCAGCAACGGCAGCGGTCTTTTTGGCTTCAGGCAAAACCTCGCCTTTATAGATCCATACTTTAACGCCAATCCGGCCATAAGTGGTAGCGGCTTCCGCCGTGCCGTAATCAATATCTGCTCTTAAGGTATGCAGAGGAATACTGCCGTCCCGACTGCTTTCAGTACGGGCGATTTCGGCTCCGCCTAAACGGCCGGCAACCGTTACTTTAATCCCCTTAGCTCCCATACGCATAGTACGGGTAACCGACTGCTTCATAGCGCGGCGAAAAGCGATACGCCTTTCCAGCTGGGATGCAATGTTTTCAGCAACCAGGGTAGCATCCAGCTCTGCCTGCTTAATTTCGGCAATATTAACATCAATTTGCTTATCGGTTAATTGTCTCAGCCCTTTTTTCAGTTCTTCTATGCCCGAACCGCCACGACCGATTACCATACCCGGTTTAGCCGTGTGAATGGTAAGTTTAACGCGGTTAGCGGCACGTTCTATCAAAATCTGAGATATGCCGGCAGCAAATACTTTTGCTTTAATGAACTTACGGATTTTTAAATCTTCATGCAGATTCTTGGCATAGTCCTTGTCGGCATACCACTTGGCATCCCAAGTTTTAATTACGCCGATGCGCAGACCATGTGGATGAACTTTTTGACCCACGTTATTTCCCTCCTTCGCCAGTTATCTTTCTTTTACAACAAGCGTCACGTGACTGGTGCGCTTTAAAATTTTAAAAGCCTGGCCACGCGACCGCGGATGAATGCGTTTCAGAGTCGGGCCCTGATCCACATAAGCTGTTGAAACATACAGATTATCTGCGTTCATATCATAATTGTGTTCCGCATTGGCAACGGCTGATTTTAACAATTTTTCAATTACTTCCGACGCCACTTTTGGCGTATATTTCAGAATCGCAAACGCTTCGCCTACGTTTTTACCACGAATCAGGTCAATGACAATTCGAACTTTACGCGGCGCAATGCGGATATGTGTAACAACTGCCTTAGCTTCCATATAGCAGCCCCCCTTCGGTAACTATTTCAATGCCGTCGCTTTTTCGACGTGAGAACCGTGTCCTTTAAAGGTACGGGTCGGCGCAAACTCACCCAGTTTATGACCTACCATGTCTTCGGTGATATACACCGGCACATGCTTGCGGCCATCATGCACCGCAATGGTGTGTCCGACAAAACTGGGAAGAATGGTAGAACTGCGGGACCAGGTTTTAATAACCTTTTTCTCGTTCTTATCATTCATGGCTGTTATCTTTTTCAGCACGCTTTCGTGCACATAAGGTCCTTTTTTAATTGATCTGGACACTCGTAATAGCCTCCCTTCTCTACTTGTTACTTCGTCCGGCCCTTAACAATCCATTGGTCAGACTGTTTATTCCGACGGGTCTTAGCGCCATAAGCGTGTTTACCCCAAGGCGTTACCGGATGCTTACGCCCAACAGGCGAACGGCCTTCACCACCACCATGGGGATGATCGCAGGGATTCATGGCTACACCGCGGTTTGCCGGACGAATGCCCAGCCAGCGGGAACGTCCGGCCTTGCCGAGGGTAATGTTTTCATGTTCTAGGTTGCCGACTTGGCCGATAGTCGCTTTACAATTCACGTGAACTTTGCGCAGTTCACCGGAAGGAAGACGCAGGAGTGCATAGTCGCCTTCTTTTGCCATTAATTGAGCCGAAGCGCCGGCAGAACGTACTAATTGAGCACCCTTGCCAATTTTGAGCTCAACATTGTGAATCAAAGTACCAACCGGGATATTCTGAATCGGCAACGCATTGCCGACTTTAATATCCGCTTCAGAACCGCTGGAGATTACGTCGCCGACTTTCAGTCCGTTAGGAGCCAAAATGTAGCGCTTTTCCCCATCCGCATAATTTAATAAGGCGATTCGGGCGGAACGATTCGGATCATATTCTATCGTAGCCACTTTGGCCGCGACTCCATCTTTATTCCGCTTAAAGTCAATAATTCTATAGAGACGTTTGTGGCCGCCGCCTTGATGCCTGACAGTCAGCCTTCCCTGCTGATTACGACCGCCATGCTTTAACAGCCGCTCAACCAGGGAACGTTCGGGTTTGTCAGTAGTAACTTCTTCGAAATTCGCTACTGTCATAAATCTTCTGCCAGCAGAGTAAGGTTTAAAGCTTTTTACTGCCATTGTTGCCCCTCCTTCTTAACAAAATTTAGGATTATACTCCTTCAAAGAATTCGATACGCTGGCCAGGAGCCAGTTTTACAATTGCTTTTTTATAGTCCGGGCGTTTACCCTGAGTACGGCCCATCCGCTTGGTTTTACCAAAAACCCGCAGGGTGTTTACGGCCAGCACTTTCACTTTGAAAATCTGTTCCACTGCCTGACGGACTTCTACCTTATTGGCTTTTAAAGGCACAATAAATGTATATTTATTTTCCTGCATCATATTGGTCGTTTTTTCCGTAATCAGCGGGCGAATGAGAACATCGCGCAAATCAGCCATTACGCAAACACCTCCTCAATCCTGGCAACTGCTTCTTTGGTAATGAATACTTTATCATGATATAAAAGGTCATATACATTCACACCGCTGGAAGCAATTGCCTTCACACCCGGAATGTTGCGGGATGATTTTTCTACGTTATCAATAGTTTCCGCCGTAACAATTAAAGCTTTACCAACGTCTGCCTTGAAATCACCTAACATTTTAACTACGCTTTTAGTTTTCGGTTCAGCAAAGCTGATATCTTCCAGCACAACCAGTTCGCCGCCTTCCACTTTGGCCGTCAGAGCGGATTTAATCGCTAGGCGCCGCTGTTTGCGAGGCATACGAAACGCATAAGAACGGGGCTGGGGTCCGAATGCGGTACCACCACCTACCCAAATTGGTGAACGAGTGCTGCCGGAACGAGCCCGGCCGGTACCTTTTTGTTTCCAGGGTTTTCTGCCGCCGCCGCGGACAAAACCTCTGGTTTTCGTGGCAGCCGTACCCAAGCGCTGACTGGCGAGCTGCATGACAACTGCCTGATGCAGTACAGCTTCATTGACTTCTACGCCAAAAACATTATCATTTAATTCCATGTCACCGGTCTTGACACCAGTGATATCATATACTGCTACTTTCGGCATATAGCACATCCTCCTTTCGATGTTCGAGGTTTACCCGAACCTATTTCCCTGGCTTTACGGTAGCTTTTATAACAACAAAGCTGCCCTTCGGTCCGGGAACAGCACCTTTAATTAAGATCAGATTGCGTTCGGTGTCAACTCTAACAACGGTAAGACGTTGTACGGTGACTTGTTGTCCACCCATACGCCCAGGCAATTTTTTACCCTTATATACCTTACCGCCGCCACCGCTCATGCGCGGTCCGATAGAACCGGGCTCACGATGAGATTTGGAGCCGTGGGCCATAGGTCCGCGTCTGAAGTTATGCCGTTTGATACCGCCGGCAAATCCTTTTCCTTTTGCGGTTCCAACAACGTCCACTAATTCGCCTTCACTGAATATATCAATACCAATCAGCTGACCGACAGTATATTCAGGCGCGCCGGGCAGGCGCAGCTCACGGATGAATTTAACCGGTTTAATCCCCGCTTTGTCAAAATGCCCTTTGAGCGGCTTAGTAACTTTTTTATCTTTAACAGTGCCAAAGCCCAGCTGCACCGCATTATATCCATCATTTTCAACTGTTCTATTTTGCAGTACGACGCTTTGACCAGCTTCAACAACCGTAACTGGAACAACTCTGCCTTCAGCAGTGAAGATTTGCGTCATACCCAGTTTTTTACCTAATATTCCTTTAGCCATTATTGCCACCTCCTCCTACAGCTTGATTTCAATGTCCACTCCGGCCGGCAGATCCAGACGCATTAACGCATCAACGGTCTTGGAAGTCGGCTCAAGAATGTCAATGAGACGTTTGTGGGTGCGCATTTCAAATTGCTCCCGGGAATCTTTATTGACATGGGGTGAACGCAGTATCGTAAATATATTTTTCTCCGTGGGAAGGGGAATCGGCCCGGAAACTAAAGCACCGGTTCTTTTGGCGGTTTCGACGATTCTAACAGCACTTTGGTCAAGCGCCTTATGATCATACGCTTTAAGACGAATTCTGATTTTTTGTTGTTTAGCCATTGTATTTCCTCCTTATCGCCCTGTTTCTCTGAACGGACATTCTCCGTGGAAATTTCCCCCGCAGCGTACGGGCAACCTCCCACGTCATCGCATTAGGGCACTTCCAAACTCTTATGTAGAGGCGGCCTAGCCAGCCGCCCCTACCATCCAAGTTTATTTTAATTTATTCGCTGATCGCGGTGACAACACCGGCGCCAACCGTACGGCCGCCTTCGCGGATGGCAAAACGCAGACCTTCTTCGATAGCGATAGGTGTAATCAGTTCGATGGACATTTGAATGTTATCGCCAGGCATACACATTTCTACACCTTCCGGCAGATGTACCACTCCGGTAACGTCGGTCGTGCGGAAATAGAATTGCGGACGATAGTTCGAGAAGAACGGAGTATGACGACCTCCTTCTTCTTTGGACAGTACATAAACTTCCGCTTTAAATTTCGTATGAGGATGAATCGAACCCGGCTTGGCCAAAACCTGACCACGTTCGATTTCTTTCCGTTCAATTCCACGGAGCAAAGCACCAATATTGTCGCCGGCTACTGCCTGATCCAAAAGTTTGCGGAACATTTCCACACCGGTTACAACCGTGGTTTTCGGTTTTTCAGCCATACCGACAATTTCAACGGTGTCGCCGACTTTGACTGCGCCGCGTTCCACACGACCGGTAGCAACGGTGCCGCGACCGGTGATCGTAAATACATCTTCAACCGGCATCAGGAAGGGTTTGTCGGTATCACGTTTTGGCGTGGGAATGTACTCATCCACTTTCGCCATTAATTCGTAAATTTTACCGCACCAAGGGCAGTCAGGTTTCGCGCAGCCGCATTCCAAAGCTTTTACGGCAGAACCAGTAACGATCGGAATTTCATCGCCCGGGAAATCATAGCTGGTCAGAAGTTCACGAACTTCCATCTCAACCAATTCCATCAGTTCCGGATCATCTACCAAATCGGCTTTGTTCAGAAACACAACCATTGCCGGTACGCCAACCTGGCGAGACAGCAGAATGTGTTCACGGGTCTGAGGCATCGGGCCGTCAGCAGCGCTTACCACCAGGATCGCACCATCCATCTGAGCAGCGCCGGTAATCATGTTTTTAACATAATCGGCATGGCCGGGGCAGTCAACGTGCGCATAATGACGATTTGCCGTTTCATACTCAACGTGTGCCGTGTTAATGGTGATACCGCGTTCTCTTTCTTCTGGAGCCTTGTCGATCATATCATACGCCATGAATTCAGCGCCGCCGCTTTTGGAAAGAGTCAGGGTGATTGCCGCCGTCAGCGACGTTTTACCGTGATCAACGTGACCGATTGTACCGATATTAACGTGGGGTTTGTTTCTTTCAAACTTTTTCTTTGCCATTGTTAGTTGCCTCCTTTAATATCCTCGTTAAACACCTTTGACTTTAGTTACAATTGCTTCCGCCAGATTCTTCGGAACCTCATCATAATGAGCAAACTCCATGGAGTAATTGCCCCGGCCCTGGGTCTTGGACCGTAAGTCGGTTGCATAACCGAACATTTCCGCCAGCGGCACAAAAGCGTGGATTGTCTGAGCTCCGTTACGAGCTTCCATCCCCTCAATACGACCGCGGCGGGAGTTGAGATCGCCAATAACATCGCCCATATATTCTTCCGGAATAATAACTTCCACTTTCATATATGGTTCAAGGATAACCGGATTTGCTTTTACCGCACCGGCTTTAAAGCCCATGGAGCCGGCGATCTTAAACGCCATTTCCGAGGAATCGACATCATGATAAGAGCCGTCATAAACAGTAACCTTCACATCCACCATCGGATATCCGGCTAGAACGCCGTTCCCCATGGCTTCTTTTACACCGGCCTCAATTGGATTGATGTATTCTTTGGGAATCGCGCCGCCGACAACCTTATTCTCAAAAGTAAAGCCTTCGCCGGGTTCCAATGGTGTCAATTCCAGCCAGCAATGACCATATTGGCCGCGGCCGCCGGACTGACGAATAAATTTACCTTCCGCTTTGACCGTCTTGCGAATGGTTTCGCGATAAGCAACCTGTGGTTTGCCGACGTTGCATTCCACTTTAAATTCCCGCAGCATCCGGTCAACGATAATCTCCAGATGAAGCTCGCCCATACCTTCAATAATGGTTTGTCCGGTTTCCTGGTCGGTATGCATTTTAAATGTCGGATCTTCTTCCGCCAGCCGGGCCAGAGCGATACCCATTTTTTCCTGGTCAGCCTTGGTCTTTGGTTCGACTGCTACCGAAATAACAGGATCCGGAAATACCATGGATTCCAGTACCACCGGGTCTTTTTCATCACACAGCGTATCGCCGGTGGTTGTATCTTTCAGCCCTACTGCAGCGGCGATATCGCCGGTATACACCACTTCAATCTCTTCCCGGTGGTTGGCATGCATCTGGAGGATACGGCCAATCCGTTCCCGTTTGCCTTTGGTGGAATTGAAAACGTAAGAACCGGAAGACAGCTGTCCGGAATAAACCCGGAAAAATGCCAGCTTACCCACATAAGGGTCCGCCATAATTTTAAAGGCTAGGGCGGAAAAAGGCTGGCTATCATCCGGATGCCGATCCTTTTCTTCCCCTGTATCCGGATTTACGCCCCTGATAGCCGGGATATCGGTAGGAGCCGGCATAAAGTCCACAACTGCATCCAGCAGCGGCTGAACGCCTTTGTTTTTATAAGAGGAGCCGCAAAGCACCGGAGTCATCTTACAGGCAATCGTTGCTTTACGGATGCCTGTTTTGATTTCCTCAACAGTGAGTTCTTCCCCTTCAAGATATTTCATCATCAGCTCGTCATCGCTTTCCGCTACCGCGTCCAGCAAGCTTTGACGATAGGTTTCCACATGCTCTTTCATATCTTCAGGGATTGCGGTTTCTTCGCTGGTTTTACCTAAATCATCGGTATAGACCAGTGCTTTCATTTCAATTAAGTCAACTAAACCGATAAATGTATCCTCAAAACCGATTGGCAGCTGAATCGGTACTGCATTTGCTCCTAAACGGGTTTTCATCATATCCACTACCCGGTAAAAATCAGCACCGATAATATCCATTTTATTCACATACGCCATGCGCGGCACGTCGTATTTATCAGCCTGACGCCAAACCGTTTCAGACTGAGGCTCCACGCCGCCTTTAGCGCAAAATACAGTTACCGAGCCATCAAGCACTCTAAGCGACCGTTCCACTTCAACTGTAAAGTCCACGTGCCCTGGTGTGTCGATGATATTAATACGATGGCCATTCCATTGACAAGTAGTGGCGGCAGAAGTAATTGTGATACCTCTCTCTTGTTCCTGCACCATCCAGTCCATAGTCGCAGCCCCATCATGCACTTCACCAATCTTGTGTACTCTGCCAGTATAGAATAGTATACGTTCCGTTGTAGTGGTCTTGCCGGCGTCAATATGTGCCATGATGCCAATGTTCCGCGTCTTTTCGAGAGGAAACTTTCTGGCCACTATTATCACTCCTTACACTAAATCCCTATTACCAGCGGTAATGTGCGAACGCTTTGTTTGCTTCCGCCATTTTATGGGTGTCTTCTCTTTTCTTCACAGCAGCGCCTGTATTGTTGGCCGCATCTAAAAGCTCAGCCGCCAATCTCTCATGCATCGTCTTTTCGCCCCGCAGTCTGGAGTAGTTTACCAGCCAGCGAATACCCAGCGACAATTTACGATCAGGACGCACTTCAATCGGAACCTGATAGTTAGCACCGCCAACCCGACGGGCGCGAACTTCCAGAACCGGCATTACATTCTTCATTGCTGCTTCAAATACCTCTATCGGATTTTTACCGGTTTTTGCCCGGACAATCTCAAAAGCATCGTATACGATGTTTTCAGCTACACCTTTTTTACCCTGGAGCATAATTTTGTTGATGAACCTAGTTACAATTTTGGAATTGTACACCGGATCTGGCAACACATCACGCTTGGGTACTGGACCCTTTCTTGGCATATTATCCCTCCTTTATCCAAAACTATCAGTTAACTGCTACTTTTTCGCACGCTTGGTACCATATTTGGATCTGCCTTGGTTCCGTTTTTGAACGCCGGCAGTATCTAGCGCACCACGGATGATATGATAACGGACACCAGGTAAATCTTTTACCCTGCCACCTCTGATCAGAACAACAGAATGTTCCTGCAGGTTGTGTCCAATACCGGGGATATAAGCAGTCACCTCAATGCTGTTTGTCAACCGCACCCGGGCCACCTTTCTCAACGCGGAGTTAGGTTTTTTCGGAGTGGTTGTATATACTCTTGTGCAAACGCCACGCTTTTGCGGACATTCCTTCAACGCCGGCGCAGTCGATTTTTTCTCGATAGCTTCTCTGCTTTTGCGTACTAATTGACTAATTGTTGGCATAACTACACCTCCTTCCCAAAATCAATGATTTATTATAAAAAATTTTGCCTTGGCAAATGAGCTTGGGGCAAAATATTTAACCCGCTCAGCTTTCATTTCAGGGCAGCTACCGCCGCCGCACCCACTTCAATCGCGCAAGCCTTGCCTAATTCCGCCATTGTCGGCACCTTTTCCATCCGGGTTCCTTTCCGTTCACATAATTCGATAAGCGGCTGCGTCACCCGACAATCGGCATCATCCGCGACATACACCACAGCGGCCAATTCTTTCTCTACTGCTTTAGTTGTCTGCTTGACGCCAATCACCTTTTTCGTAGTCTTCAATGTCTCGAATGACATACGATCACTCCTTAAAATAGTACACAAATCCACTACGCCCTTGAGGCACTCTAATATAGTATCATTCCCATAAGCTAATGTCAATAAACTTCTCTACGAAAAGTTCAGATTTTCTCTGGTTTTATCGCCTCTTCTTATGCCCACGGAACCGTGAGTGTCATATAGAGTAAAAAAGCTGTGGTTTTTTGCTGCTGACTGTTGGCGCACAGCTCGCAACCAAAAGACGTTTGACATCAAGTTAGTTCAGAACTTAATGTCAAACGTCTTGGAATGAAACTGTAAATGATTATTCCGCCGTCGGTTGTCCGCTGGGCGGATGAGTAATTTTGATATTGCGATAACGGCTCATGCCCGTTCCTGCCGGTACAAGCTTACCGATAATAACATTTTCTTTTAAACCTAACAGCGGATCGACCTTGCCTTTAATAGCGGCTTCCGTCAATACCCTGGTAGTTTCCTGGAAGGAAGCTGCCGACAGGAAGGAATCCGTTGCCAGGGACGCTTTGGTAATCCCCAGCAAAATCGGCCGAGCCACCGCCGGTTCGCCACCTGCTTCCACTGTCTTGGCATTTTCCGTCTCAAAGGTATTCACGTCGATGTACTCGCCTGGCAGAAGCTCGGTATCACCGGGTTCCTCGATCTTGACCTTATGCATCATCTGCCGAACCATCACTTCAATATGTTTATCGTTGATCTCAACGCCCTGGGATTTATAAACTTTTTGCACTTCATATACCAGATAACGCTGAGTATCTTTTAAGCCGCAAACCCGCAGAATATCATGGGGATTAACCGATCCTTCCGTCAGTCGGTCGCCGGGTTCTACCATCTGATCATCTTTTACGATAATCCGCGCGCCATAAGGGATCGGATAAACCCGCTCCTCACCGGATGACGGAAGAATAGTCACCTTGCGGGCGCCCTTCACATCCCTGACTTCCACTTTACCTTCGACTTCCGTAATAATCGACTGACGCTTGGGTTTGCGAGCCTCAAACAGTTCTTCAACCCGGGGCAGACCCTGGGTAATATCGTCGCCGGCCACACCGCCGGTATGGAAGGTACGCATCGTCAGCTGGGTGCCCGGCTCGCCGATAGACTGGGCAGCGATAATTCCCACTGCTTCCCCCACATCCACCTGATGACCGGTCGCCAAATTACGGCCATAGCATTTAATACACACCCCGTACTGGGATTTACAGGTCAATACGGAACGAATCGAAACTTTATCCCGGACAGCGACCACTTTATCCGCTAATTCTTCGGTAATTTCACCGTTCAGCGGTACAATAATCTCACCGGTTTTTGGATCGGTAATATCTTCCGCCGCTACCCGGCCAACAATCCGGTCTTTAAGTTCCTCAATCATGCCATTGCCTTCGGTAATTGCAGAAACCGTAATTCCCTTGATGTTATTGTTGCGGACTTTAACTTCCCGCACATCACTGGCGAGAATTTGTTCTATATGCTCCTCCGTAAGCGGAGTATTGGCTGGTACAATTTCTTCGTCTTTGCTGTTTTTAATGGCAATTGTGGTATTCTTCCCCAGCATTTCCCGAATCATTGATTCTTTCAGGGTACGCCGGACTTTCTCTTCCGGTTCGCCTAAAGTGATGGTTTCGCTGGTTGCAGCAATATTCACATCTTCTTCTGTTGGAGTCGATAAACCCCGCAGTGTTATTTCCGGCACACCGTGTTCGCCAATCAGCCGCAAAGTTTTTTCATCCAAGGTAGCATCCTGAGGCACAATAAGATCAGCCGTCTTGGGATCAAAGACATCCTGAGCCAACACCCGGCCCAGCAAAGTATCCCCCAGAAAATCAATGGCACCAGCACTGGACTGGGCCAGTTTCGCCCGTTCCCGCACCAAATTAATGCCGACTACGTCGCAGTCTTCTTCCCGAACGATGACATCTTGAGCAACGTCGACAAGACGACGGGTTAAATACCCGGAATCAGCCGTGCGCAGCGCGGTATCCGCCAAACCTTTCCGCGCACCGTGAGTGGAAATAAAGTACTCTAACACAGTCAAACCTTCGCGGAAATTAGCCTTAATTGGTAAATCAATAATCCGGCCCGATGGATCTGCCATCAGTCCGCGCATACCGGCCAGCTGGCGAATCTGCTGAATGTTACCGCGGGCACCGGAATTTGCCATCATATAAACCGGGTTAAACCGATCTAAATTATTCATCATGGCCTTGGTTACATCATCGGTAGCCTTGGTCCAAAGTTCAATTACTTTTTTATAGCGCTCATCGTCGGTAATTAAACCGCGACGATATTTTCGATCAATATCATCAACCTGCCGATCGGTTTCCGCCAAAATTTCTTTCTTCTGGGGCGGAATTTTAATATCGGCAATAGCGACCGTCACTCCAGCCCGGCAAGCAAAGGAATAGCCTAATTTTTTCACACTGTCGAGGACATTGGCTGTTTTGGAACTGCCAAACTTAGCATAGGAATTGGCAACCAGTTTTCCCAGCTGCTTCTTATCCATCAGTATGCCAAGATGCAGACCGTCTTCTTTCTGATAGTAATAGCGGACTTCCTCCGGCAGCTGCTCATTGAAGATCAAACGGCCTAAGGTTGAATGAACCATTCCATGATTGGGAATGCGAACCTTGATCCTAGCCTGAAGGGATAGTTCTTTATGAAAATATGCCAGCAGCGCTTCATTAATACCGCTCATAATTTTACCTTCACCTAAAGCGCCCGGTTTTTCAATTGTCAAGTAATAGGACCCTAAAACCATATCCTGTGTCGGCACAGCAACCGGTTTGCCGTCTTTCGTCGATAAAATATTATTCGATGAAAGCATCAGCAACCTGGCCTCCGCCTGGGCTTCCGCCGACAAAGGTACATGAACTGCCATCTGGTCACCATCAAAGTCTGCGTTATAAGCAGTACATACAAGGGGATGAATCTTAATAGCCCGTCCTTCGGACAGTACCGGCTCAAAAGCCTGAATGCCCAGCCGGTGAAGCGTCGGCGCGCGATTCAGCAGCACCGGATGTTCTTTAATAACCTCTTCCAAAACATCCCATACTTCCGGGCGTACCCGTTCCACCATCCGCTTAGCGCTCTTAATGTTATGAGCATGACCGGCATTAACCAATTTTTTCATCACAAAAGGCTTAAACAGTTCCAATGCCATTTCCTTCGGCAGTCCGCATTGATGCATCTTGAGTTCAGGACCGACAACGATAACAGAACGACCGGAATAGTCCACCCGTTTTCCCAGCAGATTCTGACGAAACCGTCCCTGCTTGCCTTTCAGCATATCGCTTAAAGACTTCAGTGGACGATTGCCGGGACCGGTAACAGGGCGGCCGCGGCGACCGTTGTCGATCAGCGCGTCCACCGCTTCCTGGAGCATCCGCTTTTCATTGCGGACAATAATGTCAGGCGCGCCTAAATCCAGCAACCGTTTTAGCCGATTGTTACGATTAATAACCCGGCGGTAGAGATCATTTAAGTCGGACGTGGCAAATCTACCGCCGTCCAGTTGAACCATAGGCCGCAATTCCGGCGGAATCACCGGTACGACATCCAGAATCATCCATGAAGGATTATTGCCCGATTTGCGGAAAGCTTCCACGACCTCCAGCCGGCGAATCGCACGAATTTTACGTTGCCCGCTGACTTCTTTCAGTTCCTGACGCAAATCCTTGCTCATCTTTTCGAGTTCCAATTCGTCAAGCAGTTTCTTTACCGCTTCAGCGCCCATGCCCACTTTAAAAGCATTGCTATATTTATCCCGGTATTCCCGGTATTCATTTTCACTGAGCAGCTGTTTCTTCATCAACGGTGTATCGCCGGGATCCAAAACAATATAAGAAGCAAAATAAAGAACCTTTTCTAAAGAGCGGGGCGAGATATCCAGAATAAGCCCCATACGACTAGGAATTCCCTTAAAATACCAAATATGAGATACCGGAGCGGCCAACTCAATATGCCCCATCCGATCGCGCCGCACTTTAGACCGGGTCACTTCTACACCGCAGCGGTCACAAATAATACCTTTGTAACGAATCCGCTTGTATTTACCGCAATGACACTCCCAATCCCGGGTTGGTCCAAAAATCCTTTCACAAAACAAACCGTCCCGTTCCGGTTTTAATGTCCGGTAATTAATAGTTTCCGGTTTTTTTACTTCACCATGGGACCATTTGCGAATCTGCTCCGGCGATGCTAAGCCTATGCGCATTGAATCAAAATTATTTACATCCAACAAAGGGTGAACACTCCCTTCTCCATTACTCGATGTCGTCGTCAATCTCATCTAAAAATTCACGGGGATTGAGTTTTTTATCCTTGGTTTTCAGTTTCTTGGAAAACGCATGATCCGATAGTTCCGCTGCATCATCCTTTTCCGGATCGGCCGCGGTAAGCTTGTCGGAATCAAGTTCGCCAATCTCAGCAATAATATCTAATTCTTCCTCCACCGGTGCGATATCGTCATTGGCCTCAAGTTCATCCACGACATCCGGTTCAAAATCAGCTTGCTTGCGTTCATGGGGCGAAGTATGCCGATTTTCCTCTCCGCCCAAACTAAGCTCCAGTTCTTTCGCTGTTTCGTGAATATCATCATCGGTATCACGAATCATAATTTCCTGGGCATCCTCCGTCAGAACCTTCACATCCAAACCGATACTCTGCAATTCTTTAATTAAAACCTTAAAGGATTCCGGCACGCCCGGTTCCGGTACATTTTCTCCTTTAACTATGGCTTCGTAGGTTTTCACCCGGCCAACCACGTCGTCGGATTTAACTGTTAACAGTTCCTGCAAGGTGTAAGCGGCGCCATAAGCTTCCAGCGCCCAAACCTCCATCTCGCCAAACCGCTGACCCCCGAACTGAGCTTTGCCTCCCAGAGGCTGTTGTGTTACCAAGGAGTACGGGCCGGTAGACCGGGCATGAATTTTATCATCCACTAAATGTGCCAATTTTAACATATATACATAACCGACTGTTACCGGATTATCAAAAGCTTCACCGGTACGACCGTCGTACAGCACCGTTTTGCCGTCCTCAGGCAATCCGGCGGCTTTTAATGTTTGAAAAATTTCTTCTTCATGGGCACCGTCGAATACGGGTGTAGCTAAATGCACTCCGGCAATGTCCGGTTTTGGTAAGCCGTATTTTTCCACATCATAGCCAAGATTTTTGAACTTTTCTTCAAGGCCGGGTACATTGGCCTTAATCTGCATGCCAAAAGCAGCAGCAGCCATACCGAGATG
Organism: Veillonellales bacterium; assembly: GCA_039680175.1. Classification (NCBI taxonomy): domain Bacteria; kingdom Bacillati; phylum Bacillota; class Negativicutes; order Veillonellales; species Veillonellales bacterium. The sequence goes on from JBDKTO010000055.1 coordinate 15,489, forward strand.
TGTTTCCAGCACCTGTCCGATGTTCATCCGGGATGGAACCCCCAATGGATTGAGAACAATCTGCACTGGTGTACCATCAGGCAGGAAGGGCATATCTTCTTCTCGCATGATCCGGGAAACAACGCCTTTATTGCCATGGCGGCCTGCCATTTTATCGCCTTCGGATATTTTACGTTTCTGGGCGATATAAACGCGAACCAAATGATTGACGCCTGGTGGCAGTTCATCGCCATTTTCCCGGCTAAATACTTTCACATCGACGATTTTACCGGCTTCGCCATGAGGCACCCGCAGTGAAGTGTCCCGGACTTCTCGGGCTTTTTCACCAAATATTGCCCGCAGCAGCCGTTCTTCGGCGGTAAGCTCAGTCTCCCCTTTAGGCGTTACCTTGCCAACTAGAATATCGCCTGGTCTGACTTCGGCGCCGATACGGATAATTCCACGATCGTCCATATCCCGCAATGCTTCTTCCGCCACATTAGGAATATCCCGGGTAATCTCTTCCGGCCCTAACTTAGTATCCCGGGCATCGCATTCATATTCCTCAATATGAATGGAAGTGAAAACGTCCGCTTTTACCAAATTCTCGCTGAGAAGAATGGCATCTTCGTAGTTATACCCTTCCCAAGGCATAAAAGCAACCAGAACGTTAAAGCCTAACGCCAGTTCGCCTCTATCCGTCGCCGGTCCGTCAGCCAGAACCTGCCCTTTTTCAACCTGTTCCCCTTTATAAACAATAGGTTTCTGATTAATACAGGTTCCCTGATTGGACCGTAGATATTTCAGTAACTTATAAGTATCCAGCGTACCCTGCTGGGTGCGAATATGGATTTCGTTTGCAGTCACCTTTTCCACAAAGCCGGCATTTTTAGCCAAAGCTACGACTCCCGAATCCCGAGCCGCTTTATATTCCATCCCGGTACCCACAAGGGGAGCCTGGGTTCTTAAAAGGGGCACTGCCTGACGCTGCATATTCGCTCCCATTAAGGCTCGGTTGGCATCGTCATTTTCCAAAAAAGGAATCATCGCCGTTGCAATGGAAACAACCTGTTTCGGCGATACATCCATATAGTCGACTTGTTCCGCCGGAACAGCCAAAGTATCCTGACGATAACGTACAATAACCCGCGGTTTTTTAAACCAAGAATCTTCGGTCAGTTCCTCATTGGCCTGGGCGCAGACAACTTCATCTTCTTCATCTGCCGTCAAATAATGTACTTCTTCCGTAACCTTGCGGTTTTCCTTATCGATCTTCCGATAGGGAGTTTCAATAAAACCAAATTCATTGATTCTCCCAAACGTAGCCAGTGAGCCGATCAGACCGATATTTGGACCTTCCGGCGTCTCAATCGGGCACATGCGGCCATAATGGGAGTGATGGACATCGCGGACTTCAAATCCGGCCCGCTCCCGGCTCAAACCGCCAGGTCCAAGGGCACTGAGACGACGTTTATGGGTAAGTTCGGCCAATGGATTCGTCTGATCCATAAACTGAGACAATTGGCTGGATCCAAAAAATTCTTTGATAGCAGCCACAACCGGACGGATATTAATCAGCGCCTGAGGCGTAATCACATCCACATCCTGAATCGTCATCCGTTCCTTAACGACCCGCTCCATCCGGGAAAGGCCGATACGAAACTGATTTTGCAGCAGCTCGCCGACAGAGCGCAGCCGTCGATTGCCAAGATGATCAATATCATCGGTGTTGCCGAATCCTTCGATCAGATTCAGCAAATAATTAATAACCGCCATAATATCCTCGCGGGTAATCGTCCGATGCATATAAGGCAGCGTTGGATTGCAAATCATTTTCAGCGGCGTCCCGTCTTTCTGCTTAACATGAACTTCAATGAGCTGCTCGCCGCCGAATACGCCATTCTGTTCAATCTGATTCAGCAGCTTCTCGTCAATCACAACATCTGCCGGCACTACGATTTCGCCAGTTTCTTTATTCACAATAGGCTGGTACAGCGTCTTCCCCATTAAGCGGCGCCGCCATCCTAGTTTTTTCGTCAATTTATAGCGTCCTACTGTCGCTAAATCATAGCGTTTGGGATCAAAAAACAGCGACTCCAGCAGCTGGGTTGCATTATCAACTGTCGGTGGTTCTCCCGGACGCAACCGTTTATATATTTCCACCAGAGCTTCTTCTTTGGAACTCGTATTATCCCGTTCCAAAGTAGACTGGATGCGCGGATCATTATAAAACAATTCGGCAATGGCCCCGTTAGAGGCATATCCCAAGGCCCGGATAAGCACCGTAACCGGCAGTTTTCTCGTACGGTCAATCCGCACAGATAATACGTCATTAGCATCGGTTTCCAGCTCAAGCCAGGCACCGCGATTAGGAATCACCGTAGCATTATATAATTTTTTGCCGCTGGTATCAATAGTCTCCCCGTAATAGGCTCCCGGGGAACGAACCAGCTGGCTGACAATAACCCGTTCGGCACCGTTAATAATAAAAGTACCCGTATCGGTCATCAGCGGAAAATCGCCCATGAAAACTTCTTGTTCTTTAATCTCACCGGTCTCCCGGTTGATCAGTCGAACATTGACACGCAAAGGGGCTGAATATGTAACGTCCCGCTCCTTACATTCTTCCACAGCATATTTCGGCTCACCTAAGGTGAAGTGCTCAAACGACAATACCAGATTCCCCGTAAAGTCCTGAATTGGTGAAATATCATGGAAAATTTCCTGTAAGCCTTCTTTAAGAAACCAACTGTAAGAATTCTTCTGGATTTCAATGAGGTTAGGCATGTCCAGTACTTCTTTAATTTTGGCGTAACTGTATCTGACCCTCTTGCCCACCGGAACAGGATTAAACATTAAATCCTTCACCCCTTAGCCCAATTTTGAAAAAGCAAACACATAATACGAATTTGTGCAGTAAATAATAAGGATACTTTACCGCCATAATTTTTTTACCGCAGATAAGAATAGACCTTGCGCTAGACTAAAATACGAAAAAAAGGCAAGGTTCTTCAAGTCGGATAAGACCTTGCGTTTTTCATTCTGATGAAATACAATTTCATCCTCCATTATATTACTATTTCCTGCCAGTAGCAAAATTATACCCTCCTAAATGAGACTATAACATTAAAAATGTTATCACTGCGCATGAAAACATTACCTGCTGAGCAGTTTAGGAGCTGCCAATATTAGACATTTCTACTGGAAAACAAACGCATACTGCAATAAAGAATAATATCATATGTAGAATAATCTGTCAAGATATCTGATGCATTTACTATTAAAAAATATAAAGAGTACCCGGAAGGTACTCTTTATATTTTAAGATCGGCCAATCAGACCGCTAACAAAGCTACCTTAAAATAATCTTACTTAACTTCCACACTGGCGCCGGCATCAGTCAATTTGGTTTTAATCGCTTCGGCATCTGCTTTTGCTACTTTTTCTTTGATCGCTTTGGGAGCGCTGTCAACTAATTCCTTAGCATCCTTCAGACCCAGCCCGGTGATTTCACGAACAACTTTAATAACATTGATCTTAGAACCGCCGGCAGCAGTAAGAACTACATCAAATTCGGTTTGTTCTTCAGCAGCCGGAGCAGCACCGCCGGCAGCCGGAGCAGCCGCTACCGCAACGGGAGCCGCCGCGGACACGCCGAATTTTTCTTCCAGAGCTTTTACCAGTTCAGATAATTCGAGAACAGTCATGTTCTCAATCGCTTGCATAATTTCTTCTTTTGTCATTGTAAAATACCTCCATTAATTTCATTCGTAATTTATTCCACACCGGGTCATGAAAACGGTTACGCAGATTCTTTTTGCTGGCGTACTGCGTCAAGGGCATAAACCAAGTTGCGAATCGAACCTTGCAGAACATTGACCAAACCAACCACTGGTGACTGCATACTGCCAAGCATTTTGGCAATAAGCACTTCCTTGGGCGGCAGCCCGGCCAGCTCTTTAACGCCTTTCGCATCGATCACCTGGCCTTCTACCAGTCCTGCTTTTATTTCCAGCGCCTGCAGTTTGTTTTCCTTAATGAAATCGGAAATCAGTTTTGCCGGCGCAACAGGATCGGTATAGGACATCGCAATAGCCGTAGGTCCTTCAAGTACGGGGGCTAACCCTGCCAACCCGGTTTCCTGGGCGGCAATGCGGGTCATCGTATTTTTTACAACGCGATATTCCACACCGGCCTCGCGGAGTTTGCGGCGCAATTTTGTATCCTGGGCTACATTAAGGCCGCGGTAGTTCGTTATGACCGCGCCTTTCGTGTTCGAAAGCTTTTCTTTTAGTTCTTCCACAATTTGTTTCTTTTCTGCTGTTACAGGCATCAAATCCACCTCCTTTATAAAATTGAACAACAAAGCGACCACCGGCAGTATAACCGGAGGTCGCTAATGGTAAACCATCTTACTATCCCCGGCCTCGGCAGGCGGACACTTTGTCCTTTAATATATTTCTTGACGAAATTTTACCTGCTGTCTACAGCCTAATCAGACTATTGAATTGTATAAACCGGGAATACAAAACCAGTTGTGCTATTCCTTCTTGCCGGGTGCCTTCAGCGGATTTACTTTTACGCCGGGCCCCATGGTGGTACTCAGGGTAATGCTGCGCATATATTGGCCCTTTGCCCCAGCCGGTTTTACTTTAATCAATGTATCAATTAACGTACGGAAATTTTTAAGGAGCTTATCGGCTTCAAAAGATGCCTTGCCAATCGGCGCATGGATATTGCCGGCTTTGTCAGTACGGTACTCAATTTTACCGGCTTTAATTTCATTAATCGCACGGGTTAAATCAAGCGTAACGGTTCCTACTTTAGGATTTGGCATTAAACCCTTCGGTCCCAAAATTTTACCCAGACGGCCAACTGTACCCATCATATCCGGTGTAGCAACGGCAACGTCAAAATCAGCCCAGCCGCCCTGTATTTTGGCCACCATATCCTCGGCACCAACAAAATCAGCCCCGGCGGTTTCAGCTTCTTTCGCTTTTTCACCTTTGGCAAATACCAGAACCCGCTTCGATTTACCGGTACCATGAGGCAACACTACTGCACCGCGAACCTGTTGATCGGCATATTTGGGATCTACGCCCAATTTAATGGCTGCTTCCACTGTCTCATCAAATTTAGCGGTAGCTGATTTTTTTATAATTTCAATTGCCTCTTCTGGTTCATACAGTTTCGCATCATCAATCAGCTTAGCAGCTTCCATATACTTTTTCCCATGAATTGCCATTGTGTAATTCCTCCTACTTAAATGTGGTATAAACGGATATTCCTCCCACACGACTAGAGAAATCTATTGAAAATCTACCATCTGCGGCGCTGTACTGCCTTGCATCTGGCAGCTCTTGAACAGCCTCTAAGTCTATCGCCCAACCAGTAAACTAGTCGACGACGTCGATCCCCATGCTGCGGGCAGTACCCTCAATCATCCGCATAGCGGCTTCGACGCTGGCAGCGTTAAGATCCTGCATTTTTGATTCGGCAATTTCGCGTACTTTGTCGCGGCCGACTTTTGCTACCTTTTTCTTATTCGGTTCACCGGAAGCCGTTTCAATGCCTGCGGCTTTTTTCAGCAATACCGCAGCCGGCGGAGTCTTTGTGACAAAGGTAAATGATCGGTCTTCAAATACGGTAATCTCAACCGGAATGATTAACCCAGCCTGTTTTGCAGTTCTTTCATTAAAATCTTTAACAAAGGCCATAATATTCACGCCAGCTTGACCGAGGGCAGGACCGACGGGTGGTGCTGGAGTAGCTTTACCGGCAGGGACTTGCAGTTTTACAAGTTTTACAACTTTTTTAGCCATTTTTATTACACCCCCTTATATACTTGTATACCGTTTCAGGTACTAAATTTTTTCCACCTGACTGAAATCCAGTTCTACAGGAGTTTCACGTCCAAACATATTGACAAGCACTTTTAGTTTACTGCGATCAGAATGAATTTCCAGGACCGTAGCCGTCCAGTTTTCAAAGGCACCGGAATTAATGCGCACCGGCTGGGATACCTTAATATCCAGCTGCGGTTTAACTTCCTCCATCCCCATCGACTTAAGGATGTGCTTTACTTCAGTATCAGTAAGCGGGATAGGCTTGGTACCCGAACCAACAAAGCCGGTTACTCCCGGTGTATTGCGCACAACATACCAAGATCTGTCATTTACAATCATTTCAACCAATACATATCCGGGAAACACTTTTTTCTTCGTAATCTTCTTCTTGCCGTCCTTAATTTCCACTTCATCTTCCATCGGCACCAATATACGAAAAATCTCATTTTCCATGCCCATGGAGTGAACCTTGCGTTCAAGATTGGCTTTCACTTTGTTTTCATAGCCGGAATATGTATGGATTACATACCAATTTTTTTCGGATTCCATTGCCTCAAGGGACGTTAGGTACGTCCCCCACCCCCTTAGCTTACCTGATTATAGCGCGTAATATCTCGGCAAAAACTGTGTCAACCGCCCAAATCATAACTGCCACAACCACTACAGATACAAATACAATCCCCGTATTGGAAACAAGTTCTTTTTTAGTCGGCCATGACACTTTTTTTAATTCAGCTTTTACTTCTCGCAAAAATTTTTTCCAGCGAACCGTATTGGCCTGAACAGCCGTTTCCTGAGCAGCCATTTTCCCACATCCCCGTCTCGTACTGCCAATTCCTATTAAACACAAAGTTTCTGGCAGGGGCGGCAGGAATCGAACCCGCAACCAACGGTTTTGGAGACCGCTACTCTACCAGTTGAGCTACACCCCTACTATGGCAATTCAAAATTAATTATACCCTGCTTGTCAATCCATCACCACGGGCATATTATAAGTTATTTTGTTTCTTTGTGTAAAGTATGTTTTTTGCAGAACTTGCAGTACTTGTTAAATTCAATTCTATCCGGATCATTTTTCTTGTTTTTATTGGTCTGATAGTTACGCTGCTTGCATTCCGTACAGGCCAATGTTACCGCATTGCGCATGATTTGCACCTCTCTTACCCTGTAAATATGATACCTGTTTAAAATGTCACTAATATAATTTAGCACACTTATAACTTCATGTCAATACTACGTACGGGCATGTTGCAAGTAAGCCATGGAAAAAATTGGCCCTGCTTTATACATATATCCACAAGGTATCGATTTTATACACCTGCAGTCCGTTCCCGTTCTTTTCGTTATTAAACACAAAACCCGGTTGGCGGTCAACCGGGTTTTGACATTCTTTACTATTCACTTATTGCGGTTACCACACCGGCCCCGACCGTGCGGCCGCCTTCGCGGATGGCAAACCGCAGCCCTTCTTCAATGGCGATAGGCGTAATCAGTTCGATCGACATCTGAACATTATCCCCCGGCATACACATCTCCACGCCTTCCGGCAGCTGTACCACACCGGTAACATCGGTAGTACGGAAATAGAATTGAGGCCGATAGTTGGAAAAGAAGGGAGTATGCCGGCCACCTTCTTCTTTCGACAGTACATAAACTTCCGCTTTGAATTTCGTATGGGGATGGATACTGCCAGGCTTAGCCAAAACCTGTCCCCGTTCAATTTCCTTCCGTTCAATGCCCCGCAGCAGCGCGCCGATATTATCCCCGGCTACCGCCTGATCCAGCAGTTTGCGGAACATTTCCACTCCCGTTACAACCGTCGATTTTGGTTTCTCAGCCATACCGACGATTTCAACCGTATCACCGACTTTAACAGCACCGCGTTCCACACGGCCGGTAGCAACGGTACCACGACCGGTAATAGTAAATACATCTTCCACCGGCATCAGGAAGGGTTTATCCGTATCCCGCTTCGGCGTAGGAATATATTCATCAACCGCTTTCATCAAATCATAGATTTTGCCGCACCATGGGCAGTCAGGCTTCGCACAGCCGCACTCCAGAGCTTTTACGGCAGAACCGGTAATGATCGGAATGTCATCGCCGGGAAAATCATAGCTGCTCAGAAGTTCGCGAACTTCCATCTCAACCAGTTCCATTAATTCAGGATCATCCACCAAATCGGCTTTGTTCAAAAATACGACCATCGCCGGTACACCTACCTGGCGGGACAGCAGAATATGCTCACGGGTTTGCGGCATCGGACCATCAGCGGCACTTACCACGAGAATTGCGCCATCCATCTGCGCCGCACCGGTAATCATATTTTTAACATAGTCCGCGTGGCCTGGGCAGTCCACATGGGCATAGTGGCGATTGGCTGTTTCATACTCAACATGGGCCGTATTAATGGTAATACCGCGTTCTCTTTCTTCCGGCGCCTTGTCAATCATATCATACGCCATGAATTCGGCACCGCCGCTTTTCGAAAGAGTCAAAGTGATGGCGGCAGTCAGCGAAGTTTTCCCATGGTCGACATGACCGATGGTACCAATGTTTACATGGGGCTTGGTTCTTTCAAACTTTTTCTTAGCCATTGTACATTGTTTCCTCCTCAGTTTACTGAATATTAGAATAGAATTCTAGCGGATGTGCTGAAATTCCTGCTGCCAAAAACAAAAAAGCCTCGCATTTGCGAGGTTTTATACATTTTTTTGGTGGCGGCGCAGGGATTTGAACCCCGGACACTGCGGGTATGAACCGCATGCTCTAGCCAACTGAGCTACGCCGCCAAACAGTTTTGCCGCCAAATAGCGGTATCTCTACTATAAAATGGAGCTGATGACCGGGATTGAACCGGTGACCTTATCCTTACCAAGGATACGCTCTACCGACTGAGCTACATCAGCAGATTTTTTTTGGTTGCGGGGGCAGGATTTGAACCTGCGACCTTCGGGTTATGAGCCCGACGAGCTGCCAGCTGCTCCACCCCGCGATATAAAATTTGTGTGGTGGAGAGGGCTGGATTCGAACCAGCGAAGGCGATGCCGGCAGATTTACAGTCTGCTCCCTTTAGCCACTCGGGAACCTCTCCTTATAAACTGTTGAATGGAGCTGGCGAGAAGAATCGAACTCCCAACCTGCTGATTACAAGTCAGCTGCTCTACCAATTGAGCTACGCCAGCATTAAAATTTTCCCAGCTTTTGTCTCAGTGACAAAATTTATTATATAATAATTTCTTTGTTATGTCAATATCTTTTTCATTATTAATCTGGTGGAGGGGGCTGGATTCGAACCAGCGAAGGCGATGCCGGCAGATTTACAGTCTGCTCCCTTTAGCCACTCGGGAACCCCTCCGAATTTTGTGAGCCATATTACTCATATATCGTGACGAGATATAATGTTATCATAAATATCATTTGCTGTAAAGTGGTATTTACTAACATATTGAAATAAGAAGTGAAACTAATCACCGAAGCAAATGTCAATCCCTCGCGCGGCCTTGATGAGTTCTCCATTTACCGGAACATTGTGGGACTTGCCGGCAATTTCCTTTACCGGAATATTAACAATCCGGTTTTGCTTTAAAGCTACCATACAGCCTTGTTTACCCTGCCGTAAAACTTCTACGGCAGCAATGCCGTAACGAGTTGCCAGCACCCGGTCAAATGCTGTCGGACTTCCGCCCCGCTGAAGGTGTCCTAATACGGTACAACGGCATTCAATCCCCGTACGGTTCTCGATCTCCTGCGCCAGTTTCTCACCAGCGCCGCCCAGCCGGATTTTTTCCGTACTGCCGGCTGCCGCCTGCGTACCCATAAGCTGTCCGCCGACTTCTACCGTTCCTTCTGCTATAACGATGATACTAAAGGATTTCCCCTGTGCCTGACGCCGGGAAATTTTCTGAATCACCGAATCAACGCTGTAAGGAATCTCCGGTATTAAAATGCAGTCCGCACCGCCGGCCAGCCCGGAATGCAGAGCGATCCAACCGGCATATCTGCCCATGACTTCCAGCAGCATCACCCGGTGATGAGATTCCGCCGTAGTATGAAGCCGGTCCAAAGCATCAGTTGCCACAGTAACGGCCGTATCAAATCCGAAGGTGCGCTCCGTACCGGAAATATCATTGTCGATTGTTTTCGGCACTGCCGCCACCGGCAGGCCCAAACCGGCAAATTCCGCCCCTATTTTCAAACTGCCGTCGCCGCCGATAACAATAAGAGCCTCGATACCGGCATTTTCCAAATTCTTCATTGCCTGGCCGGACATATCCCGATAAGCAACCTGCCCCGCCTCAAGCACCCGGTAATGAAAAGGATTATCCCGGTTCGTAGTGCCTAAAATCGTCCCTCCCCGAGGCAGAATTCCCGATACCGCTTGAATGTCTAATTCCAGCATCTGATTTTCCACCAAACCACCAAAGCCATTTTTTATTCCCCAGACCTTCATTCCGCAGCCGACAGCTGTTTTTACCACTGCCCGGATTACCGCATTCAATCCGGGGCAGTCTCCGCCGCCGGTAAGCACGCCAATAGTATGAAACTGGTTCATTTGCCTTTCTCCTCCAATCAGCCGATTCCACGCGTTACCATTTTCTGCCTCATATTCCATTTGATACCTATTTTAAAAAAGACACCCTTATTCGGATGTCCATTTTGTTAGTCGTCAGTATGATCATTGCAATCGCCGATTTCCATTTGCATTTCCTTGTTGAGACCGGTTATATCCTTGCATACACCATTCACATCATTCTCTTCGCTGCGATTGTCCAGATAGCGTTCCAGTTTCCGTTTTACCCGTTGCAGAGCATTGTCGATAGATTTAACATGCCGCTCCAGTTCTACCGCAATTTCCTGATAGGACTTGCCGTCCAGATAGGACATCAGCACTTTCCATTCCAGATCACTTAAAATCTGCCCCATCTTTTCTTCAATATCAATAAACTCTTCCCGGCTGATAACCAATTCCTCCGGGTCGGAAATTTTAGAACCTGACAATACATCCAATAATGTACGGTCAGAATCTTCATCATATATTGGTTTATTTAAGGAAATATAAGAGTTCAAGGGGATATGCTTTTGTCTGGTAGCCGTCTTGATCGCGGTAATAATCTGACGGGTCACGCATAATTCGGCAAAAGCCCGAAATGAGGAAAGCTTATCATTGCGAAAATCCCGAATCGCTTTATATAAGCCAATCATCCCTTCCTGAATGATATCTTCACGATCAGCACCAATCAGGAAATAAGATCTTGCCTTCGCACGAACAAAATTGCGGTACTTATTAATCAGATAATCCAGTGCAACGGTATTGTCATTTTCTTTGGCGTCCATAACGATTTCTTCATCCGTCATATTTTCAAACCCGACATATAACTCACATTGCGCGTTAACTCGCATCGCATCGCCCCCAATCTTAAAATTTGCATTCTATTTTAGATAGAAACTTGCCCCACGCCAATCTCTGGCGCAGACGGGAGCCTTTCTTAGACGTTTTTGGTTCTGCAAAAAGAAAATGCACTAAAATCTGCTTAGTGCCTGCCACTTTAAGTACATGTTTCTTACATAAAAAAATTATACCCCATATTCCTGCGGTTAGTCAAGCTTAACTTGTCTTACCCTTAGCGTCCCCGTCTGATCTCATCCAGTCGCTGCCTGACTTCCCGGCTCAACCGGTTAGCCAGTTCCTGCCGCCGATAGTTCGGTATCGAATCGCCAAACTCTTCTCCCGCTGTTTTTTTAAACTTCCGGACAGCCTGCCCCAGTTCCCGGGCAGATATACGAAAAGCGCCGGCGCCTAAGATCACCGTCTGCTCCGCCCAGTCGGATGTTACAACAAAAACCCTTTCCCCCTGACGCACTAAGCAATAACTCATTCTTTCGATATAACTGTCAGCCGTTTCCCCTTCGCTGGTAAAAACAACTTCCAAATCATTAAAGACTGTTCGGCAGGTACTTTCCCCCGGTATGCCATGGGCATCGAAAACAATGACCACCCGAAAATTTTTATAGACTCCATAGCCGGCCATACTGTCCACCAACCGGTCCCGGGCATGATCCATCTGATCTTTGAAAACGATTAATTCCGGCCAGTCATGAATCACATTATACCCGTCAACCAAAAGGATATCCTTTTTCGTATCTCCCATAAAACCTACTCTCCCATATTAACATTACACAACTATTCATTCCCCACGGCAAAAGGAGGCATCAGACTGCCAATCTTCACAATCGTATTCTCCGGAAGATAACGGTCGGTAGACAAAATCTCCCGTTTTATCTCCTGCCCCTCCAGGCGGATTATCCGTATCGTCGTTATCTCATAACCCGGTTTCCCCTGCTTATCGACTTTACTTTCCCCCAGATACAGCGAGCCATCCTGCTGTTTGACAACTGCCGGCGGTATCAACTGCTGATTGGCAGACACGATCTCTACTGCAGCAGCCGGCCGGCTGGGGCCAAAGATTCCGGCGACCAGTTTATCATCTTCCGCTTCGGCCATAATCATCACCGGAGAAGCGGTATTGTTGACAAATTTAAAATCCAATACCCCATATGCCACGGTAGCATCTCTGCCCAGAGGAATATATCCCAAGGGCTTTGAATGATTATACCGCTCAGCAATTTTTAAATTTGCCAATAAAGCCGCATTGTAGATAGTGGAGGAAACCTGACAGATACCGCCACCGATTCCCGGCACCAGTTCACCGTCCACATACTCCATCGCTTCCTTAAAGCCGAGAGACTTTTCCCTGGGACCGACAATTTCATTAAATGAAAAAACGCCGCCAGGCTCAATCATCTGCCCATTAATTTTCCTGGCGGCTATCTTTATGTTGGCAGTACGATTCTGATCCGCCGGATTAAATACGGTAGTAAAAGTTCCCATCATTTCCCGAATACCGATCCGCTCTATATCACTCACCGTAACAGATGGCTCCAGCAGTGTAACCGGCAGCGGTATCCTGGTATCGTCCGTCCCTTTCAACGCCTGCAGCACTAAGGGGCGAAGCCGCTCCGTCTCCAATTTGCAGCCTTGTTCCTGCGGAATCACGCCACCGTTAACCAAACTTAAGGCCGCATTACGGGGCTGCCGTTCAATCGCTGTCTTCCATTGTTCAACCAGGTTGTCCAGTTTAGTTTCATTATACCTGACCCGCACGGGTATAGGATAGCCTTTTGTCATCGCCAAATGAATATTTTTCAGCCGATCCCACAGCGACCCGCTGCGGCCAAAGTTCCAAACCTCATCCACCGTGGACCCGATATCAATATCAAAATCGATCGAACGAGCCTCCAGCCCAAACAGCTTATCACCATAATAGGCCATAACATGTCTGTTACTTTGCTCTTTTTGCCACACAGCTAAGATTTGAGCAACTTCATCCCGACTGCAGCCGCCAATTTCCACACCTTCCAGGGCGACTCCAGCATAAACCCGGTTCCAAAACAGGGAATGGATACAACACCAGCCCGCCGTACCTGTCACAAGCAGAAAAGTGGCCAGGAGAGCAACGCGCCATTTTTTCACAAACCTTTCATCTCCCGTTGTCGTAAAACTTCATAAAGCATCAATGAACACGCCACCGACGCATTCAGAGAATTGATTTGACCCCGCATGGGAATTCGAACAACAAAATCACACTGTTCTTTGGTCAGCCGTCCCATCCCCTGTCCCTCACTGCCAACAACAATCACAACAGGACCGGTTAAATCAGCTTCATAATAATTTTTATCGCCGTCCATATCAGCGCCGACAATCCACATACCGGCCTTTTTCAATTGTTTTAACGTTTGCGCTATATTGCCAATCCGGGCAACCGGCACATATTCCACCGCACCGGCTGAGGTTTTGGCCACTGTTGCCGAAAGCGGACAACTGCGCCGCTTGGGCATCAAAACTCCATGTACCCCGGCAGCATCCGCTGTTCGTAAAATAGCGCCAACATTATGAGGATCCTCCAACTCATCCAGCAGCACAAGAAACGGAGGCTGCTCCTGGATCTGTGCCCTGGCAAGAATAGCTTCCATTGTCGAATATGCCACCGGCGCTGTCAGAGCGACTATCCCCTGGTGATGCTCACTCTTTGCCAAAGCAGCAAGTCTGACCTGTTCCACTTCCTGAACAACCAGCCCCTGTTCCCGGGCTATAGCGATAATTCCCCGCACGGAACCGCTGCGTTCCCCTTTGGCAATTAAAATTTTATTAACCGGCCGGCCGCTTTTCAGCGCCTCGGCGACACTGTTGCGGCCAGCGATAATTTCTTCCGGTTCTGTCATTGTACTATTTCCTCCCCTTGGCTGCCTCCCGCGGCATTATAGTATTGCCAGTTAAGACATAATATATGTTGCACTTGGCACTTGGCACTTGGCACTTGGCACTTGGCACTTGGCACTTGGCACTTGGCACTTGGCACTTGGCACTTGGCACTTGGCACTTGGCACTTGGCACTTGGCACTTGGCACTTGGCACTTGGCA
>JBDKTO010000056.1 GCA_039680175.1 Veillonellales bacterium
AGATCATCAGGTATACCGAAAGCTCTTCCGACCAGGGCGGCGTATAGTGCAGAACATAGCGTTCAAACACCTGATAGGTGACCAGAACAACCATCATCACCGTCAAAACAACCATTACAAATTCCACACCCTTAGCCACCCAATCCATGATACCGTTGGGGGATTGCTTGCTGTCTGCTGTCATAAAACCATCCTTTCTAAATCGAATTTTATCCCTTCCACGCCGGTCTAAGACTTAGCCGCTGCATCGCCGGTCAGCACATCCGCATCCTCCAGCAGCATTGAATTTGACGATTGAAACAATCCCTTCAGCGCCAGGGCACAAGCCCCGATGGATGCGGAATTTCTGCCTAAGGCAGAAACCCTGATTTTCGTTGCCGCCGCTACCTCCGGAAAAGCATGGGTATTTACCGTTTCCCGGATTCTATTCATAAACTCAGCGGTATCTACGGCCATTTTCCCACCTAAAAATACAACTTCCGGATTATACACATTGATGAGATTCGCAGTGACCAGCCCCACATTCCGTCCCACCTGATCGATCAAGTCTGCTGCATAGCCGATTCCCCGGGCTGCTGATTTTAATATATCATCAATCGTAATCTCGCCCTTGTCTTGCCAAATTTTCTTCAGCGGATCTTCCTGATCTATGAGCGGCAGCTCCGATTTCGCTTTACCGACAACAGCCGGTATCCCGCAGATCGCTTCCAAACATCCCCGGTTGCCGCAATTGCATAATGCCCCGTCCTCCACTACAACAATATGTCCAATCTCACCGGCATATCCCTGATAGCCTTGCAAAATTTGATCAGCTATAATAATACCGGCACTTATGCCCTCGCCAAGGTTGATGTACACTAAATCCTTACAGCTGACTCCGGCCCCGAACCATCGTTCCGCCAGCACGGATGCATTGGAATTGTTTTCGATAAAGACCGGTAAATTCAATTCTGTTTCCAGCGCTTGCTTGACAGGAAAACCGTTCCATTGCGGACCTAAGTTAATTGACCGTCTAACCATTCCCTCTTTCACATTTAATAAACCGGGAAACGCCAATCCAATTCCCAGGAATTTCTTATCATGGTGCTTTTTATCCATTAAATTCCGGACAGCCGACACCAGATGCTGTACCCCCAGCTCTGGTTCACTCATGTTCACTCCTATCGCCTGAATAGCGGTAGGAATATTTTTTAGATCCGCTACCGACAAAACAGCCTCTCTGCTAGTAACTTCAATACCGATTACATTGCCTGCTTTGCAATTAAATTTAAGTTTTATCGGTCTGCGTCCGCCTTTTGATGTACCTAAACCAACTTCTTTTACAAAACCTAAATCAATTAGCTCGCGAACAATTCCGGTAATAGCCGGGGGAGTAAGGCCTGTTTGCTCCGACAATTGATGACGAGATACCGGTTCATAATCCTTAATCACATTTAAAACTGTCATTCGGTTGAATTTCTTTACATATTTACTATTACCAGGTTTTTTCGTCATTCTCATCATCCTTTGATCCAATATCATAAATTAGCGCAATTTTTATATTAGTTAACTTAGTTAATTTATTATGGAAATCAGCCCTGCTTTTTTTGCTAAAACAAGCCACAACGTCTTTTTATACTCACCTCTTTTACATTCTTTCTTAAACAGTTTAATTATCTGAACAATTTTATATTTCCATATAATTTCTTATATTCCTTCTTATTGTGAATATTTTTTTAAATTTATTTATTCAGTGAACCGGCAGCAAAAAAAGATTGTCTCTGAATGAGACAATCTTTTTTTGCTATAAAGCAAGCTTGGTCGAATGATGCTCCTATTTCAAAAGCTGCTGCACAAAATTAGGCAGGGCAAAACAGCTTTTATGGATCGCCTGATTATAGTAACGTGCTCCCAGATCCGGTTTAATATCGGGAGAAACCTGAAGGGGATCATATTTTTTCGATCCCATGGTAAAACAGTGCAGTCCTCCCGGATACAAAGGAATATTCGCCAGGTACAACCGGGTCACCGGAAATAAAGCGTCGATATCCTGATACAGCCGTTTAATCAGCGGCTGATGGTAAAATGGCGACTCTGTTTGCTGTACGAATAATCCATCGGCCTTTAACGCTTTATAGACATTCCGGTAAAAATCATGGGTAAATAACCCTTCGCCGGGCCCAATGGGATCGGAGCAGTCAACAATGATAACATCATATTCATTTTCCGCTTCCTTCATATGCTGAATCCCATCACCGATTTTCAAGCGCAGTTTGGGATGATCGGCGATTAATGCCGAACTGATTTCCGGTAAAAACTTCTTTGAAACTTCAACGACCATACCGTCGATTTCCACCATTTGTACCTGCTCGACAGCAGAATGCTTGACCACCTCCCGTACCGTTCCCCCGTCGCCGCCGCCGATAACCAGTACTTTTTGCGGATGTGGATGAGTAAACAAAGGCACATGAGCAATCATTTCATGATAAATATATTCATCAAAAATTGCCGCCTGAAAAACCCCGTCCAATACCAGCATGCGGCCAAATTGACAGGAATCAACCACCGCTACTTCCTGAAACTGGGACTGACCGGTAAACAATGTTTTCCTAATTCTGGCCGTCAAGCCTAAATCTTTTGTCTGAAATTCAGTAAACCATAATTCCATCCCTATCTTCCTCCAAATAAAGTCCTCATAACAGTAATTAGTGATAGCTTAAGCAAATCCCTGCTGCATTATGTTAATTCCAGGAAATAAATTCACTTAAAGCCTTCAAGAAGCCAGTCTGAAAACAAATTACCAAAAAAACGAAGGAATCATCATCGCCATATATACTTTTGCCAAAATAAAAAACAGAGCCTGCAGCCGTTACGCCGCAAGCTCTGTCTTGCTCTAGATTTCCTTCCTATTTACCTGCTTTATACCAACCCCTGGGCTTTCATTGCTTCAGCGACTTTAATAAACCCAGCGATATTGGCGCCAACAACCAAATTATCCTTACAGCCATACTCTTCAGCCGCTTGGCTGGCATTTTTATAAATATTGAGCATAATTGTTTTCAGCTTTGCATCCACTTCTTCAAAGGACCAGGCTATCCGCATGCTGTTTTGAGCCATTTCAAGGCCCGAAACGGACACGCCGCCGGCATTGGCAGCTTTTGACGGTCCAAGGTATACGCCGTTCTCCTGCAGATAGGCAATTGCTTCGTTAGTGGAGGGCATATTTGCTCCTTCGCAAACAAATTTCACTCCATTCGCCACAATCTTTTTGGCATCGTCAAGCAGAATTTCATTTTGCGTAGCACAGGGAATAATCACATCAACTTTAACATTCCAGGGCTTTTCTCCCGGATAGAATTTGACGCCGTATTTCTCGGCATAATCTTTCACCCGATCACGGCAGGACGCTCTCATTTCCAGCAGATATTCAATTTTTTCACCGCTGACTCCGTCAGGATCGTATACATATCCGTCAGGACCTGAAAGGGTAACAACTTTGCCGCCCAATTCGGTAACCTTTATTACCGTCCCCCAAGTAACATTGCCGAAGCCGGACACCGCAACCTTTTTACCGTCAAAAGATGTGCCCTTGGATTTCAACATTTCCTGACAGAAATAAGCGATGCCGAAGCCCGTGGCTTCCGGCCGGGCCAGGCTGCCGCCAAAAGAAAGACCCTTGCCGGTTAAAACGCCATTTTCATAATTGCCTTTTATTCTCTTATATTGTCCAAACAGATAGCCAATCTCCCTGCCGCCGACACCGACGTCGCCTGCCGGCACATCGGTATTCGGACCGACATATCGGTATAGCTCCGTCATAAAGCTCTGACAGAACCGCATAACCTCCGCGTCTGATTTGCCTTTAGGATCAAAATCAGAACCGCCTTTGGCGCCGCCCATTGGCAAGCTGGTCAGTGAATTCTTGAAAGTCTGTTCAAAGCCAAGGAATTTGATAATGCTGATATTGACCGACGGGTGGAACCGGAGACCTCCTTTGTAGGGTCCAATCGCACTGTTGAACTGAACCCTGAAGCCACGGTTCACTCTTACTCTGCCCGTATCGTCCATCCAGGGTACACGGAATATAAACTGCCGCTCCGGTTCCACCATCTTCTCAACGATTCCCATTTCAATATACTCGGGATTTTTTTCAAGAACAGGCACCAGCGAACTAAGCACTTCCCGGACTGTTTGATGAAATTCAGGCTCATTGGCATTTCGTTCAACAACTCGGCGATAAAGTTCATCACAATACTTTTTAGCATTTGTAGTCATGTTCCAATCCCCCTCCATGTATTGTTAATCTACGTTACTTACATTATACATCCTTTTATGTATTTTGTATGCGCTAATTTAACGGAATTTTCGCTCTTATTTCCCGCCTAATCCGTTCCTGGCGGACTATGTATTTTTTTAGCACACAAATTTAATTTAAATAAAAACAAACAAAACTTTTTTTTAGAATTTGCCAGGCATTTTTCTTTGTGTATTTTTCAAAAATATTTTTGTAGTTTTAAAAAGTACAAAAAAATTCAAAAAAAATTTAATTTTTTTGAATTTTTAATTTGCCGTATTTATTATTGTCTATTTATTCTATTTGTAGATAATCCCTTTGAAATTTCTACCGTCAAGTTTAGCCTTAAATGGCTCCTGCCGCCTAATCAGTTTGACATATTTCGTTTGCTGCAGAACAGGCTGGCTGCGCAGCCACTCCCAATCAAGCATCCCGGCAGCTTGATTATCATATTGGATATGAAAATATCCCATATGGGTAGACGTCAAATTATGAAAAAAGTGGCTGCCCAGCGAAGGTTCTGGCCGAAGATTCTTAAGATCAACTTCCACAATGATCAGCGCCTGTGACATTTGCTCCCATCTCAAAGGAATTCCTAACCATCGATCCGCTGTTCCCATTCTGCCAAATCCGACAAGAATGCACCGGCGTCCTTCCTTAAGCAGTACCTGATTCAGTTCGGCAATCTCAGCCGCAATTTGAACGCTGTCCGCAAGATTAAAGGCCTCCGGATCGACAAAAATAACATCGTGAATATTTTGATAGATTCCGTTGCCAATAGTACGCCGGCTGAAACACCAGGATTCCTCCGGCTCATCCATACTAACCTCAAAAACTTCCCGGCCAACCACCATCGGTCTGATCTGCAGAAAATTAAACTCTTTCGGTTTGTTATTATCCTTAGGAATATTGACAGCAAATTCAATTTCAACATCAGTGCCAAAGGATTGTTTTCCCAACCGCAGCAAGTCTTTAACAATCTGCCGCAGCGGCAGCCTGTTATACTTGAGAATGGGCGCAAACGTCACCAGTTTTGGCCCCGGCTGATTTACGTTGTCATAAATACAGTCATTTTCGGCAGAATAGGTGCTGCCAATATACTCCAATGACTGATCTTTCTGTGCCTGGGAAATCGGTAGCTTCTTGTAAATATAGTCTTCGTCGGCCCGCAGCGTAATGTCGGCAGAATCTTTTAAATTTATCGCATAAAACGCATGCTGCGATTTTTCCAGATATTCCTTAGGACCTGAAACAAGCGGGTTGAGCTTTGGATAAACCGGGGAAAAACGGTATACCCGCTCCCCTTCAACAATGGCCTTCCCTAATCCCAAAGCCAAGCTTACTGTTCCGTCCTCCGGCTTCAGCGGGTCATAGGGATAAAAGTTGTAGGACTGAGCCACGCCGGAAATAACCGGATAATAATGATCACCATAGCGTTCTCCCACCAGTTCCTGGATCAAAACGGCCATTTTCTCTTCCTCAATCCAGATATCGGCATTCTTGGCATATTGCACCGGAGCCGCGTAAAATACCGAAGCGTAAACCAGCTTAACCGCATCCTCAAGCTGTTTAACCCGAATTGCAAGGTCGTCATGACAATTTGGAACTACATATGTATTATAGATTCCGGCAAAGGGCAGTACCCGCGAATCCTCCAGAATGCTTGATGAACGAACGGCAAGGGGACATTTTATATATTGGGTCAACACACACAGGCTTTGCTGCGTGGCGGCCGGTAAAGGGCTTTCGGTAAATTTTTGTGCAATCGCCGCTTCTGTTGGGTTCGCGGCAAGAAAGGCATCCAACTGATTCTCTTCCATAAATTTTTCAAATACGTCACTGCCAATGACAAATGAGCGTGGTACCTTGACTTTCATATCCTCGTAATTATCTGCCAGCTGAGCTTTGGTAATCATGCCGTTCATAAAGGCAATTCCTCTGGCCTTCCCCCCCAGGGACCCTGTCCCCAGTTTAATAAACGCATTCTCCATATCTTTTTTGGCAAGGCCCTCAAAATCAAGCACCGAGCCAAATTGATATTTTCGAAAATAGTCATTCAGCACTTTTAGAATATAGTCGCGAATATCCCGGATATCAGCAGCACTGGCCCTTCGTTCTGTATCCACAAATCTCAGCCTGTCCGCCACTTCAACTTCGGCTCTGGCACGAAACCAACGGGAAAAATGATTTTTAGTCGCATGATAGTAAAGGCTCTCATCCGGTAAATCACGGATTATTCTTTCCAGACTTGTGACATCCGTTGCTTCATCAATAACTCTGCCATCAGGATACTTAAATACAAAAGAGCCGAAGCCGTAGTTTTCCAGAATGTACTTGCGCAAATTATGCAGCAGGCTGGGAGAGTTTTTGTTGAGAAAATCCAAATGCAGTGCTTTGGCCTTTTCGGCATTTTCCAATTCCTCGGACTGTAATAAAAACAGCAGGTCAGGGCTTATCTCCCGCACTATTTTACTGAGTTCAAAACCGGCCTGTGGATTTAGGGATCCATCCTTGGGAAACCTCACATCAGAAATTACCCCCAGCAAATTATAGCGGTACTTGCCGATAATCGCCATGGCTTCTTCGTAGGTTTCCGCGAGCAGGATCTTCGGTCTAAGGCGAACTCTAAGCAACCCATGCTTGATATTCATGGCATGCAGCACCAGGCACCGGGTCTGTTTCAAGATTTCCGTATAAATAGCAGGCAATATTTGCGAGTAATATGCCGGCGAATCATCCACCAGCAGGATAGCCTGAACTCCCAATTTACTGTCTGCTTCAACATTCTGCTTGTCCTCTATATATTTAATAATCGCTACCAAAACCTTAGTATCCCCCGACCAATGGAACACCCGGTCTATACAAGAAGTTCCCCGGATCCGGGCAATCATTTCCGGAGTCATCCGATCATAAGAAAGCATAACAATCGGGATGTTGGGGTACGCTTCATGTATTTTTGTTTCAAACTCAAATGAACTCATATCGCTTATACGGGACATAGTAATAATCAGATGGATGGTTCCCATTTCCAGCTCTTCCCAAGCATCTGCTCCGGTGGCTACCCAATGAATCCTGGGGATAAAAGGAATACTCAAGTCGTTGAAATGATGGTAAATCTGTTCGGCTAACCGTCCATCTTCTTCCAGAACATACGCATCGTATGCGGTTGATATCAGCAGTATTTCTGTAACCCTGAATTTCATCAGATCATGAATACCGGAAAAACGGGCTTTCATATCACCGAATTTCTTCATAACATTTCTCCTATCCTTGAAATAATCTCAAAATCCCCTTACTATCAGTATACACCAATTTAAATTAGGAATCGATGTCGTATGGTATAGCTTTTCGCCAACCCATGATTGTGGATTTCGACTATTGAACCGCACGGATACAGATTTTTGCAAATACCATTTTGGTTCAAAACAAATCAAATTCCAAGGCTGCGTATTGCCAGCATAGCGGCCATTCCTCCTCCCATAGTAATCAGGGGGGGTTGACGAAAATAGGCCAAAAGCGCTGCTATTGCACCGGCAATAAGATAGCTATTCCCCATTGAAAAATCAATATACCCGTGTGGAGCGAACAGTGCAGGAGCAATTAAAGCAGTAAGTATCGCGGTTGGTACGTACTTCAAAAACCGTTTTAGCTTCGTTGAGATGCCCGTATCACCTAAAATCGCAGGGCTGGTAAACCGCGTAAAGAAAGTAGCAACCGCCATAGCCACAATGGTTATAATAACCTCAGTTCTCATCATTGCTTGCACCCTCCATCATTCCGCCGGCTGCAACAGCGGTTAAACATGCGATAATGATATACCAATTTCCAGGGATAATAACAGCCGCTATTACACTAACCCCCGCTGCAATCAAACATACCAATATGTTAAATTTGTCAATAAGACGAGGAACTAATAAGGCTAAAAAGGTTGCCGGCATGGCAAAATCAAGTCCCCAAGAGAGTGGATCATTAATGCGGCTGCCGAGAAGAACTCCCCCCGCGGTAGACAGAACCCACGTAACATAGCCGGCCATATTGCTTCCTAATTGATACGCAGCACTATAGCCAATTGCCTGGGTGCGGCTAATCGTAACCGCATAAGTTTCATCAGCCATACCAAATGAGAGCAGAGCTTTATGAGGCAAAGATAATTCACTCATATACGGAGCAAGCGATATCCCCATGAGCAGATGGCGAAGATTTACGAGTAAAACGGTTAAAGCAATCATTGCCACCCCAGCCCCTTCCGCAAACATAGGAAGGCTGATAAATTGGGCTGCCCCAGCAAAAACCAGCACCGACATCAATAAAGTTTCTCCCGGAGTAAGGCCTATCGATTGAGCGACAATACCATAAGCAAGACCAAATGGAAATACTCCCACCATAATCGGAAGTGTATCCTTCAGTCCTTCAACCAATTCTTTAACTTTCATTTTTCTCCCCCCAGCAAGCTCGCTCAAGCCAATATTGATTAATTATTATTTATAATAGTCGGCAGGAATGAGTCTGTAAATATCCAATATAATAACAAAACAATACCAATTGTTATATATTAGGGAGAAATAGATAAATGGATATTACCAAAATTTTAAATGGTATTCGGATTGATCCAAAATCGTCAGCACCTATGTATTTGCAAATTGCTAATAGCTTAGCAGCTAAAATCAATGAGTGTACACTGCCGGCCGGCAGCAAACTACTGCCTGAACGCGATCTTGCCAGTCTGTTGGCTGTAAGCCGGACAACGATAATTAACGCTTATCGATTATTAGAAGAAAGAGGACTAGTATCAACAAGAATCGGCAGCGGAACTTATGTAGCAGATTTAGCCAGTGCTGATCAACCAACCAGCGGTATGCCATGGGAACAGTTGTTTAAACCCCAGTATAAATCGCCGTTATCGTATTTACTTCGCTCATTAGTCGCTGCCCCGATAGCGGATGAAACTATTTCTTTTGCTGCAGGCATGCCTGATCCGACACTTTATGATCTCAGCATTATTGAAAAAGCCCTTAAAGAGAATCACTGCCTAGAAGCAGAAGATTACGGCTACATACCAATTGAAGGTTATCCGCCGCTCAGGCGTTCCTTGTCAGCCTGGCAGACTGCTCAGGGAATACACGCCTCTCCTGATAATATTCTAATCGTTTCCGGTTCACAGCAAGGACTTTATCTTATTGTGAAAGTCTTTATCGAACCGCGGGATTATGTTATAGTGGAATCGCCTACCTATCTTGGGGCAATTCAAATGCTAGAGGCCGCTGGGGCCCGTATTTTAACCCTTCCCGAGTCTAGCAGCCTTGATCTGGAGATATTTGAAGACTATCTGATCCGTTATCGTCCTAAATTCTTTTATACAATCCCTACATATCAAAATCCTACGGGTCAAGTCATGCCGCTTCGCCATCGTCAAGAGATCATCCGTTTAGCGGCTCGCTATCACCTAACCGTTGTGGAAGATGACCCATATAGTCAGCTGTATTATGATCGTCAGCCCCCGCTTTCCCTCAAAAGTCTTGACACTTATGGCGGAGTAATTTATTTGAGTACATTTTCTAAGATACTTTTCCCCGGTCTGAGAACCGGTTGGGTAACTGCCGCGCCCCAAGTCATTAATCGATTGGCCCAGGAAAAGCAGTACGTCGATCTCCACAGTAATAATCTTTCCCAAATAATTCTTCATAGTTGTCTAGAACAACACTATTTAGCGAATCATCTGACTGTTGTACGAAGAGAATATAAAAAACGTCGCGACACTCTTGCGGGAGCAATTCGACAATACTGCAGCAATCATTTGGATTTCGGAGTGCCTGAAGGCGGTTTTTATCTTTGGTGTACCGTTCATCCCCCTGCATCCCCAGCCGAACTTCTTCGGCGTTCCGCTGCTGCGGGCGTTACTTTCGTACCCGGTGAGGCATTCTATCTTAACAATCCTAAAAGTCGTCAAATCCGGCTTTGTTTTGTAACGCATAAAAACGAGCAGTTAATTGAAGGTATTCGACGACTAGCAAAAATCTTCAAGTCAGGCGCTGCCAACGTTACACTACCTACTGCAGCAGCCGGTCGCCCTCTTATTTAGTAAATTTGTTAGCCCGGATATTCGGAAACTGACCTTGTCAACCATTATATTACACATATCCACTCAAAAGTAAAAAAAACGCTCTTGCGAGCGTTTTTACTTTTGTTACTGATACAGAAGGTAATTTGCCGATAGTTTTTTGAATTCCTTAGCCTCCTGCTCCCAGCGGCTGACTTGATCGGCTGCAGCTGCCGGATTTTCCCGCAGCTCACTTTCACCCATTGCCAAATCAAAGCCGCGGGGATTGGAATAAACAAAATGCTCCCCGCCCAATTCCTGAATAACAACCAGCAAATTCACCGCAGTCACTACCGGCTTAAAAGCAGTACGATTGATAACATGCAGCTGAACCCCGCCGCAGACTTCACCGGCATGCTCCCCGAAGCGAGGGGTGAAATAAGTGGGCCGGAAGTACACGCCAGGCAAATGCATATCGTTCATCCGTTTCGCCAATTCAAAGGGATCCAGCCAGAAGGCTCCAACCAATTCAAAAGGCCGGGTAGTTCCGACCCCCTCGGAAACATTGGTATCGCCAAACAGCCCTGTGCCGCTGAACACCAAAGCCGTATCCGGTGTGGGAATGTTAGGCGAAGTCATCACCCAGGGCAATCCCGTATCCTGCCAATACATATCCCGGTGCCAGCCTGTCATTTTTACAACCGCCAGGTCGCAGTCAATATGAAACTCTTTATTGAACAACAGCGCCAATTCGCCAATGGTCAGTCCGTGGCGCACCGGTATCGGGTACAAGCCGATAAAGGATTCGAACCCCGGTTTTAATACGGGTCCCTCTACCTCCCTGCCGCCAACCGGATTGGGCCGGTCAAACACGACAAAGGTTTTATGCTGTTCCCGGCAGCTTTCCATAGCATACGCCATCGTATACATATACGTATAAGAACGGGCGCCAATGTCCTGAATATCAAAGCAAAGAATATCAACATCGGCCAGCATCTCCGGCGTTGGTTTCTTCGTATCACCATAAAGGCTGTAGACTTTTATCCCGGTTTGTTCATCCACACCTGAAGCCACCGTCGAGCCGGCAGCAGCAGTACCCCGAATGCCGTGTTCCGGTGAAAATAAAGCCACTAGGTTGGTCTTTTCCCGTAAAATATCCACCGTACTTTGCAGCCGGCTGTCAACACCGGTTTGATTAGTAATCAGTCCGACCCGCTTCCCCTGAAACAGGCAGAGATACGAATCAATATTATCAATACCCAGCTTTACCGGTTCCATTTTTGCCGAAGCGTGTACCGGCAAAGCTCCGCCTGCCAGCCACAAAACAATTGTAAGCAACAGAATGCACCGATTCACAATTTTAAACATATCCTGCCTGCTTTCCCCCCATTATTGCCAACAGCCGTCATAGATACTCCGGTTTGCGATCTTTGAACCGAACCGCTTTCAGTCCGCACTCACCGGCAAGCTGTAATGCAAGCTTCATCCCCTTGCCAATATCCTTAGGCTTATGCGCATCCGATCCGACAGTCACCAGCCGGCCGCCCAGATCATGAAACCGCCGGTATACGGGCAGGATATTTTCAATCCGCTCCCGGCTGTCCAAGCGGCGGGTGTTGATTTCCAGCGCCTTGCCCTGTCCCGCCAGGATACCCAATATCCGGTCAATAGAATCTTTAAATTGATCATAGTAGATCTCCGGATCATCATACCTGCCGTAGCGGGCAATATAATCAATA
Source organism: Veillonellales bacterium (assembly GCA_039680175.1). NCBI lineage: Bacteria > Bacillati > Bacillota > Negativicutes > Veillonellales > Veillonellales bacterium. The sequence continues at coordinate 12,050 of JBDKTO010000056.1, forward strand.
TGTCCCAGACAATCGATAAATTCATATGTCTCTAAGCAATCGATCATCGCGTTAAAATACTGACCGTACACTTCTTCCTTGCTGCGGGAACGATAAAAACTCTCGCAATAGATATCGACATTGTCAATCACATGAATGGAGCCGATTACATAATCAAAAGCATGTCCTGCCGCAATCTGCCGGTTATCCTCCCGGCAATCCGTCCGCATGCCGATTTCGATTCCCAGCAGCAATTCGTCACTGCGATATTTTTCGTATTCCCGGAAATACCCCTCTATATCAAGCAAAAAAGCCTGGGGCTCCGGATACGCTAAGTCCATATGCTCCGTAACGGTAATTCCCAGATTCAATTCCCGGGCCTTAGCCACAGCCTCTTCCAGCCGCATTTGGGAGTCAGTTGAAAACTTAGTGTGCATATGAGTGTCGAACAACATAAAAAGCTTCCTTTCGCCGATCAGTCCGGCTGTGAACCGCTGCCGCTATTATTGTCCTGTTGTCGAAGCAGCCGCCAAATTCAATTTAAAACTGTCAAAATCCAAAGTGGCAAAATAGTCATCCAGCGTTTCCGCCCGGCGGATCTTTTGTACGCTGCCGTCCGGCCGCAGCAGCAGCTCCGCCGAACGCAATTTCCCGTTATAGTTGAATCCCATGGCATGGCCGTGAGCACCGGCGTCATGGATGACCAGGATATCGCCGATATCAATAGCAGGAAGCTTGCGGTCAATAGCAAACTTATCATTATTTTCGCACAATGAGCCGGTTACATCATAAGTATGATCAAGCGGCTGATTTTCTTTACCAACTACCGTAATATGGTGGTACGCGCCATAAAGCGCCGGCCGCATTAAATGAGCCATGCATGCATCCAGCCCGACATAGTTTTTATAGGTTTCCTTCTTATGCAGTACTGTGGCGACCAAATAACCGAAAGGTCCGGTAATCATCCGGCCGCATTCCATGACGATCTGTAAGGGATGCAGTCCGTTGGCAACGATCTTTTCGTTATATAAATGATGAATTGCCTGTCCCAATGCGGCCAAATCCACCGGTTCCTGTTCCGGCTTGTAAGGAATGCCGATGCCGCCGCCGAAATTGACAAATTCCAAAGAAATTCCCAGTCTTTGCTTCAGTTCAACCGCCAAATCAAACATCATATTGGCAGTTTCGATCAAGCCTTCCGGATTAAGTTCATTGGAAATCACCATCGTGTGCAGGCCAAAGCGCTTAACCCCTTTGTCTTTCATGATTTGATAAGCAGCAAAAATCTGCTCCCGGGTTAAACCGTACTTAGCTTCTTCCGGATAGCCGATGATCGTATTGCCGCTTTTCCGCAGCGGACCGGGATTGTAACGGAAGCAGATGAGCGCCGGGATGCCGGCATGTTTTTCCAGATAATCAATATGGCTGATATCATCCAGGTTGATAATCGCTCCTAATTCTCTGGCCTTTTGGAATTCAACAGCCGGAGTGTCATTAGAAGTAAGCATAATGTTTTCACCCCGAATGCCGCTTCGTTCACACAAAATTAATTCTGCCAGTGAACTGCAGTCGCCGCCGGCTCCTTCTTCCCGTAAAATCCGGAGGAGATAAGGATTGGGAGCCGCCTTTACCGCATAATACTCTTTGAAGTCCGGTGCCCAGGAAAAAGCGGCAATTAAATTTCGTATGTTTTTGCGGATTGCTTTCTCATCATAAATATGAAAAGGTGTTGGATACTGCTGAATAATTTCCGCCAGCTTCGCTTGTGTAAAAGGCAATGTTTTGTCCGCCATGCTTGTAACCTCCCAAATTATAATATTTGCACTCCGCCAATGTCCGCCGTGCGCAAACAAGAAAGCAGTTCACGAGTTACCCTCCCGCGAACCGCTAAAATTTTTTACTTAGCCGTGCACGATAGCGCTCCACCCAAACGGAGTTTCGGATGACAGTTTTGTATTTGTTAAACACAAAACCAGCCAATGTTTTTCGCCAAAAAAACATTCACTTCGGCAGTTATTCCTTTCCGTGTCCCTCATCGCCGGCATTCTCCGAACACGTACTCTTAATAAACCGCACCTCTATCTTCTACGCTATAAAGTTGTATTTGATAAAAGTATAAAATAACGGCGGCAGGGTGTCAACTCATCTTTGCTGTATTTCTCCGTCAGCCCTTCTTTTGAGCGAATATTTCCAGCTGCTCATTTCCGGTCAGCAGCCAGCGGGCAGCTTTGCGGTGCGGCCCGGCAAACGACAGCTGCGGCCAATCCTTCCTGGTAAACCATCCGGCCGGCACCGTATCCGGCAGAGGGCTTTCCTGTTCCAGCCGGCAGCGATAAAAGGACATCTCCCATTGCCGGTGGCTGAAGGTATGGCTCAGTTGAAACAACAACTTGCCTACAGTAATCTTCTGATTCAAATTGGTATCAATGGTAATTGGGAGTTTTTGCGCTCCGTCTTCCGCCCGGCTGACTTCTACGGCTGGAAATTCCCACATTCCGGCCAATAATCCCTTGTCCGGCCGCCGCCGCAGCAAAAACCGGTCCCCACAGCAGATAACGCCGGCGACAATAAAAACAATCCGGGGCGGCGCTTTTTTCTTTTTTACCGGCAATCGCTGCTGCAAATTTTGAAGCTGAGCAACACACATTTCCGCTAACGGGCAGTCCTGGCAGCGGGGAACCCGCGGAATACAAACCGCTGCCCCCAGATCCATCAGCGCCTGATTAAAATTTCCCGGACAGTCAGCCGGCATTTCCCGTTCTACCAGCTGCCGAATAAGCCGCTTCCCCGCCGGCAAGGTTACGTCTTCCCAAATGCCGTACACCCGGCTGAACACCCGCAGCACATTACCGTCAATCGCCGGCTCCGCCTGACCGTAAGCAATACTTAATACCGCACCGGCGGTATACTCTCCAATCCCGGAAAGTCCCATTATTTCCGACCGGTTGGCAGGTACCTGTCCACCATAAGCCGCCTGAACCTCGCGGACTCCTTGCAGAAGGTTCCGCGCCCTGGAATAATAACCCAGCCCCTGCCAGAAGCGAATGACTTCCTCTTCCTCCGCCCGGGCCAGTTCCGGCAACGTAGGAAACCGCTTCATCCACCGTTCATAATAAGGCTTAACCATTTCGACCCGGGTTTGCTGCAGCATAATCTCCGATACCCAGATTTTATAAGGATCCGTTTCACCGCGCCAGGGCAGTTTCCGGCCGCATTTTCTATACCATTTCAATAATTTTTCCGCTAACAGCATCTTTTTTTCTCCTTACCCGAACCGACAAAAATCCGGTACTGCATACTTTCGACACAACAGATAAAAATCCTTATGGGAAAAAGAGGAACCTTCCTGCTGCTGTCGGCAAATCATTGGCAGGAGTTTAATCAATCCGGGCAGAATAATAAGTACATGAAAGTGATAACGGATTGAGGAGCGTACGATGAAAAATCAAGCACAGCTAGTATCAACCAGCGAAATATTGGAACAATTCTATAATTACGTCTTTGGGGAAGTTCCCTCCTACCATTTTACCGTACCCAAAAGTCCCGCTTTTATCCCGGCAGTCATCCCCGGTAAAGAAAGTCGCTGCCTGCATTGCGGCAAAATCATTGCCACAGCCTATGAAAATCGCGGCGAACTGTATCTCGACAAAACCCGGCTGATTCAGCAGCAGCAATTGTACAGCAAATACGGGTTGCCGTTTCCCGACATTGCCCAAGGCATCCCCCTTGTCTATCAACAGGAAGGCTACTGTACCGAATGCTTCCCGGTTATTCAGAAAAAATCTCGGGAAGCAGCTCAGTCTGTCTACAATCTCTGCAGTCAAATCATTCGGCGGGATACCCGGCTCACTCCCGCTTTGACCGCTTTGGCTAAGCAGAAACTGCCGTCCGCCGTCATCACAAAGGAAAAAATGCGTTCCCTTCTCAGCGCCGATAAATCAATACAAACCATGCTGCAGCAGTATCGGCAGCAACGCCAAAGTCTTACCGCCTCAGTCACCAACCTGCTGGACAAAATCGGCAGTCCCCAACTGGAAGCCTATGTAGGCAAGCCGCTGAATATCCTGGAGTCTATGTCGGGATCTATTTACAACGAATATACGGCGGCTATTCCCGCTAAGGATACCCCGAATGAATATTTCTTCGTAAAAGCAACGATAAAAAAATCCAGTGTGGAAGATTTCTTAGAGCTGCCCCGAATCGACAGCGTGGAAAAGTATCTCGCGGAACCGGGAGTGGAAGAAGCTTTGCTTATAGCTTATAGCTCATAGCTCATAGCTCTTATACATCTTTTATAAAGAAGTCCGCTGAGACTCATTCCCCCAGCGGGCTCCTTTTCTTTTTACGTTGCTCATAACACAAAAGAAACTGGATTGCCCAAAAAAATCTCATCTTCCCGCACTACCGAGTCATAAACCAGAATCCTGACGCCCTTCTCGGCGGCAATTGATAACGCCTCGGCAAAATCTGCGTCCATTTTCCGGTTTGGCGTAAAGTGGCTGACCTGATTCATCTGCACTAAAAAAAAGATGCAGCCTGCGTATCCCTGACCGACGGCATGAACCATCTCGTAGATATGTTTAGTGCCCCGGACGGTAGGGGCATCCGGGAACAATACTGTCCCGTCCTGCTCCAGCGTAACCCCTTTTACTTCAATAAATCCTTTTTGACCGACTGACTCAAAATAAATATCAAACCGGGAATTTCCATAAGTCACTTCCCGCCGAATCCGATCTACTTGTCCCACTTCGGCAATCTTTCCCTGCTGCAGCGCTTCCGCCACAACCTGGTTGGGCACCTGAGAGTCCATGTTAATCAGTTTTTTCCCTTTATATACGGCAATTAAAGAATAGGCCGTTCTGCGGTTTGGATTCACCGCTTTCGCCAAAATAACAGTGACACCGGGCAGCAGCAGTTCTTTGCAGCGCCCGGTGTTTTTCACATGAACAACCTCTTCCCTGCCATCCACCCATACCCGGGCGATAAACCGGTTGTCCCGTTTGATAAATTTGCCGCTGATTACCTGTTCATATTTCATCTGTGTTTGTTTTCCTTATCGGCAAACCGGCTTGCAGATAATCTCGGCAATAAAAGTATCCAATATATTGCCGGCATGGGCCGGCCTAATGATTACGGCCGTATCGGCGCCATGGCCGGTGCCGCCGATGGCGATAATATCTTTTCCGTAAGGAACGAGTCCGGCATCCAGAGCCATTACCGCAATTTCAACACAGACTTTAACTCCCTGACCGAACATTCTCAAGCTGTGGGCCATAATTTCAACCGGATAAGCGCCGCCGAATTTACGGCTGATTCCCCGTTCCGCTCCGGAAAGCACATGGGTAGTCGTCAGCAGCCTTACTCCCTGTCCGGCAAGCTCCTGCCGCACTTTTTCCGGCATATCGCTGGCACCGGGCACTGCATAACCATTGGCATGCGTAACACAGACAATATTTTTCGCCTTTCCCGCCAATAAACCGGCCGTTTTACCGCTGCCGGAAGCTGCAACAATATCCGTTATTCCCCTTTCCCTGGCTTCTTTCAGCGCCAGTTCAACCGTCTGTTCCGTATTAGCCTCGCCGGATGACATAAAATACATAGTAACCACCTCGTTTAAAATCTGTTCTTATTCTCTATTATACTCCAATGCCTGTTAGCCTGCCAGAAACAGACCTCACTTGTCCGGGAAACTATTGCCTTTAGGACGAAGGCTGCAAGCGGTACGTACTTTTTCTCCATTCAGTTATCCTTTTGGTTTTATCGGTACCGCCGGCTTGCCGGAATACCAGACAATATCCCGATCGCTGAACACTTTCGCCGTAACCCGCAGCACAACTGAAACATCAAACTCGCGGTTGCACTTTTTAGGTTTTTTGCAGCAGGGTTTCGGCTTGCATTTCGGCTTGCACTCCGGTTTGCACTCCGGCTTGCACTCCGGCTTGCACTCCGGCTTTGACGGTTTAAGACAGCCGCATTCGTCTTCCCAGTCATCATCGTTATGACAGTACTCACTGTCATCCCAGCAATCGTCATAATTTTTATACCAGTGAGCCCGGGTACGTTCATCACAATCATAGTCGACAAATTCCACTTCAACCCCCGCATCCGCCTCCATACCCGGGCGTGCTCCCGGAATATGGGCATAAGCGGTAAACCGTATATGCCGTACTTCGGCTGCGTGCACCGTCTGCTGGGGCCGGCAGGCCACATAAATCCCTTTCACCTCAAAATCTCCGCGAACAATCACTTTATTGGGTATAACATCCACACTGATAATCCGCAGCTGTTTTATAAATACATCAATGATTTGCTCAATGGCAGGTTTCCGCTTCGGCACAACAATATGAATATCCATGGATTTTTGCGTTGTCACATTTCCTAACACCTGATGCACCGTAATAGCCTGAGGTCCGGTATGCTGATTCCAGCATTGTCCGGCCCACAATCGTTCCTCTTCCATTTTTATCTCTCCCTTCCAACCTGTTGTAGTAATATATGCAGCAGGATGGCCGCAAAGTGTGTGTTTGCTTCAGCCAGGCAAAAAAAAAGAACCTCTGCCGAGGTTTTCAATAAAACAATCCGTATCATATAAGGCTGCTCGTCTAATGACGTGGCCGGGTGCGATTCGTCGGAACAGCCTGCAGCGGATCATCCGGCCAATAATGCCTGGGATAGCGTCCCATAAGGTCTTTTCTCACCTCATAATAAGCCTGACGCCAAAAGCTGGCCAAATCCCGGGTCACCTGCACCGGACGATGAGCCGGCGACAGCAGATGCAGTGTCAGAATCACTTTTCCTCCCCCGATGGCGGGAGTTTCGTCGAGACCGAACATTTCCTGCAGTCTCACAGCCAATACCGGACAGGAAATATCGCTATAGTCAATGGGAATGCGCTGTCCGCTGGGAACAAGGATATGCGTGGGAACCCATTCATCCAGCTTCTGCCTTTGCTGCCAGCTAAGCATATCCTGGAAAACAGCGGCGAGCTGAATTTTTTGCAAATCTTCCCTCCCGGTAAAACCATATAAATAAGGAGCCAGCCATTTATCAACCGTCGCCAGGAGAGCCTGATCCGACACATCCGGCCAACCCTCTCCCAGTTGTCCCATGAGCCTGAGCCGCTGCCTAATCTGGCAGGCGGCCTTATTCCAGGGTAAAATTTGCAGTCCTTCCTCTGTAATTCCCCACAGCAGGGATGCCCGAACCTCCTCCCGGTCAGGATCGGGGATGGAAGTCTCATTTAACAGGATCGCCCCCAGCCTCTCAGACTGGCGGGCCCGAACTGCCTGGGCGCTACGATCCCAGGCAATTGCCTTATCCATCACAATCCGCTCAGGGAAATACCGCTTTATATCGGCAAGTTCCAACGGCGCCGCCAGCAGGATGCGGCTTTCTGTTCCCTGATCAGCCAATTCCGCAGCAACTAAGTAAGGCGCATGGGAGAGCGGCTGACTTTGGGAAAAGACCGCTCCCCGGCCATTGCTGAGCAAAAACCGGCCGTCTCCCCGGCCCTGGGCAATCCGGTCAGGATAAGCAAATGCCAGCAGCAAGCCGCAATGTTCCACACCGCCGCCCTCAGCCGGCGGAATGGCAAAAGCCTGCTTCCAGTAGCGAATTTCGGCGCAGATCCGCCGGTAAACCGCCGGATCGATCTCATGGCCGGCAGCAAGCCGCTCATTCTTATTCCGGGAAAACTGCCGAACCGTTTCGACCCTCAGGCGCAAATCGTCATCCCGGGAAAGACCTTCTCCCCGGAATAAGTCCCGTTCACTCAAAACAACCGCCAATTCGCAGGCTAAACCGCCCAGTCCCAAAGGAACTGCCGTCAGAATCATATGCGCCAGCCGAGGATGAAGGCCATATCCGGCCATACACCGCCCGTGAGCCGTAATGACTCCATCCCGGTCTAGGGCCCCTAACTGACTTAATAATTCCCGGGCCTGAGTAATAGCAGCCGATGGCGGACAATCCAGCCATAACAGTTCCGCCGGATCCGCTACCCCCCACAAAGCAAGCTCCAGCGCCAGCGGCACTAAATCCGCCGCCAAGATCTCCGGCGTACTGCAAGGCGACAGATGCTGGTTATCCTGTTCTGTCCAAAGCCGGAAGCATTTGCCCGGACCTAAGCGGCCCGCCCGGCCCCGGCGCTGATCGGCCGATGACCGGGAAACAGGAATCGTTTCCAACCGGGTCATACCGGTCCGCGGTGAAAAACGGGGAACGCGCATCAAGCCGCTGTCAATCACCACACGAACTCCCTCCACCGTAAGGCTGGTTTCGGCAAGAGAAGTAGACAGCACAATCTTCCGCTGCCCCGGCGGGCTGGAAGCAATAGCCATATCCTGAAGCTTCTGCGGTAAATTGCCGTAAAGGGGCGCAATCTGAACCTGCCGGCTAAGATTCTTCTCCCTAAGCCGCGATGCTGCCCGGCGAATTTCACCTGCTCCCGGCAAAAATACCAGAACATCACCGTCAGTACTGTTCAACGCATTGCAAACGGCGTCCACAACCATTTCTTCTGCCTTTTTCTCCGGGCGTCGTCTTAAATAGCAAGTTTCTACCGGAAATATCCGGCCCTCGCTTCTCAGCACCGGAGCATTGCCCAGAAGCGTCGCCACCGATTCCGTGTCCAGAGTAGCGGACATAACCAACAACCGCAAATCCGGCCGGAGCAGAGCCTGGGACTGCAAGCAAAGCGCCAGTCCCAGATCAGCATGAATGCTGCGCTCATGAAATTCGTCGAAAATAACCAGTCCCACCTGCTCCAGCGCCGGATCGGCCTGGAGCAGCCGGGTCAGTACACCTTCCGTAATCACCTCAATCCTGGTTTTCGGTCCGATCCGGGTATCCAGACGGATCCGGTATCCAACCGTTTCACCCACACTTTCTCCTAATGCGGCCGCCATATACCTGGCAGCGGCGCGAGCTGCCAGGCGACGCGGTTCCAACAACAAAATCCGCTTCCCCTCCAGCCAGGATTCCTGCAGCAATGCCAAAGGAACCCTGGTCGTCTTTCCCGCTCCCGGCGAAGCAGACAAAACCACATTTTTATGAATTCGCAGGGTATCCTTCAATTCCGGCAAAATCGATTCAATCGGCAAATTTATCATTCAATCACCTTTTCCCTATTACAAAGACGTTTCTACCGGTAAACATTTCTTTTCCGGAATTGCCGCCGCAATCCCAATAGCGACGACCAGCGGCACGATCGACCACAGCAGGGCCGTCTCAAGTCCGATCACGTCCGCTGCCGCTCCGGTAATTGCCGCTCCAACTCCGCCTAGGCCGTAGGATAATCCCAGCATCATGCCGGAAGCCATGGCCGCATTGGACGGCAGCATATCCTGTGCCCACACAATGGAAGACGGCAGTGTACTTTGCAAGCTGGCGCCGCTTAAAAATAAAGTCGCCCAGGTGAAAATGGAAGCATCCTTACTGATGAGAAAGAAATAAAGTGCCGGAATACATACCGCCAGGGAGCCGATAATACAATTTTTCCGGCCGACCTTGTCGCCAAGATAGCCGCCGAAAACACTGCCCACCGCACCGCCGAAAAAAAACACTGTCAGCATAATTCCTGCCAGGGCTGTTGACTGGCCTTGCTGTATGAGCCATACGGCCAAAAAGTTAGGAACAGCATTCTGGGGCCATGACCGCAGCCCCATTACAACATTCAGCTTCAGCAAATTGACCGAACGATACCAAGGAATACCACCAGCAGGGACGCTCTTTTTTTTACCGGACGAAACCAGCTGTATCCGGTGAACTCCGGCAAAATAGCAGCCAACCGTAAGTAAAATTCCGGGAACAGCCAACCACACCAGCTGTTCGGCCGGATACCGCGTCAAAAATAAAATTACCGCCAAAGGCGCCGCTGCAACACCTACATTGCCGCCGCCAATAAAAAAAGACATGGCAAGTCCTCTATTTTCCCCCATCGCCGCTTTTACCAGCAATGCCGACGCCAGCGGGTGGAACACTGCGGCAGCCAAACCGCTGAGAGCAAAAAAAAGGAACAGTATGGCGACATTACCGGCAATCGGCGACAGACAGATAAACAGCGCGCTGACGGGAATTGTCACCAGAATCAGCCAGGACAAGCCGCTTTTATCAATAAAGTAGCCGACAACCGGCTGAATGATATTGGAAGCAAAGGAATAAACCATTACCAGCAGCCCGCTTAGTGTCAGTGATAATCCCAACCTTTCCATCACCACCGGCAGCAATCCCGGTAAAAAGGTCACATAAAAATCGCTAAAAAAATGACCGGCAGCCAAAAGCGCAATCAAATAAGCGCTGCAGCGCGATGAATTTCCCATAAATAAACAAACTCCCTTCCCCCGCAAAACACAAATCAACAGTACTAGTATAGCAAAAAATGAAAGCCGCACACCAGCACTTAATTTTCTATGTATGTATCCATGCCGAAAGCTCATACTAAAAATAAATAAAACGGAGGCGACAGCATGCCCAATCAGCAACAGCAGCAGCAAGCCCAGCAGCAGTTTCAAAATAAATTCAATCAAATCAATCCCAAACCGCCTATATTGAAGAATATAACATGGGCCTTTATCGTTGGCGGGCTCATTTGTGTCTTCGGCCAGTTTATCCAGAACTATTTTGTCGGTCTGGGATTTTCCCAAAAAGAAGCCGCCGGTCCCACCTCCGCTGTTCTTGTCTTTCTAGCGGCATTTTTTACCGGTCTGGGAGTGTATGACGAGTTGGGAAAACGAGCCGGAGCAGGCTCCATTGTCCCAATTACCGGCTTTGCCAATTCTATCGTAGCACCGGCCATGGAATTTAAACGGGAAGGCTATATTTTCGGCGTAGGCGCGAAAATGTTTGTAATTGCCGGACCGGTTTTAGTCTATGGTATGGTCACAGCATTTATTGTCGGTTTGATTTACTGGCTGACACGATAAAGGAGGGCTATATTGAACAAAAAGAAAGGGAGCCAAAGTATTCTGTTTAAAGCTCCGCCCTTTATTACAAGTACCGCCAATATTGTCGGCCCCATGGAAGGCCGGGGATTTTTGACGGATTACTTTGATCAAATCATGGAGGACAATCTGAATCATCACGACAGCTGGGAAAAATGCGAATCCTTCATGCTGGAGTGGGCCATCCGCAAAGCGGTGGAAAAGGAAGGCAGCGTCATCGACGCTGTGGATTGCATCCTGGCCGGCGATTTGCTGAATCAATTAATGGCGACTCATTTCGCCCTGCGAAGTTTAGCCAGGCCGTTTTTAGGCTTATACGGAGCCTGCTCCACTCTGGCCGAAAGTATGCTGCTGGGCTCTGTCCTGCTGGATGGCGGATTTTTGGACAAAGTCGCCATTGCCGTATCCAGTCACCATGACACGGCGGAACGGCAATATCGTTTTCCTACCGAACAAGGCGTCCAGCGGCCGCCTGTTTCCCAATGGACCGTCACCGGCTCCGCCGCCGCCGTATTATCGACGACCGGCAGCGGACCGAAAGTGACGGCAGCGACCATCGGCAAAATCGTCGATATGGGAATTAAAGACCCCAATGCCATGGGACCGGCAATGGCCCCCGCCGCCGCCGACACCTTATATCAGCATATCCAGGATACGGGACGGCAGCCCGCTTATTACGACATGATCTTTACCGGCGATCTGGGCAGTATCGGTAAAGCCCTGGTCATTGACCTGCTCCGGGAGAAAGGCCTGGATATATCGTCAAACTATGAGGACTGCGGCTGCATGATCTACCGGGAGGAACAGGATGCTCACGCCGGTGCCAGCGGCTGCGCCAGCTCCGGCATCGTTTTTTCTGGTTATTTGTATCAGCAGCTGCTGACAGGCAAACTGAAAAAAATTTTACTCATCGGCACCGGCAGTTTGCACAGCACGACTTCCTACCAGCAAAAAGAATCCATTCCCTGCATCGCCCATGCCGTAGCTGTGGAAACATAACCGGCTTTCCTATAATTTTTACTTATGAAATATTTCAAACCGGTCATACTATTCATGGGTACGTAATTCATTATCTAAGGGGGCTACATTTTTGACTGTTAAAAAAGATTTGGACAAAGCCGTTGCCGCAGCGGAATCTGCCAAAGGCACCTATGCTTCCTTCGCCGCAGCTACTGATGATCAGGGAGCTAAAGCAATGTTCGAGCAAATGTCTCAGGATATGGATCGTCATATCGCCCAATTAAACAGCCGGGTCAGTTCTACCGCAGAAAACAAGTTGAAAAATCAACAACAATAGTCAAAAGGGAGGTAGATACGCTGCCTCCCTTTTACTCAGCTAACTTTAAAGGATGATCCGCTATGCAAATTAAAGTCGGTATTCCCCAGGCTATGCTGTATCATGAATTCGGCGGCCTTTGGAATATTTTTTTTCAAAATATGGGTATTCCTGTTGTTCTTTCCGGCGAAACCAATAAACAAATACTAAACCGGGGTACGCTGCTGGCCATGGATGAATCCTGCCTTCCTCTGAAGGTATATTTAGGCCATGTCGACGCTTTACTCCCAGAATGCAGCCATATTTTTGTCCCCCGGATTGCCCAATACCACCCTAATTTTCACTTCTGCGCTAAATTCGCCGGGCTGCCTGATATCGTGCAAAATACCTTTCGGCTGTCTTCCGATCAGCTGATTTCTCCCAATATCGAACATAAGTCGCCGGTAAAGCAGCTGCAAGCCCTGCAGGATACCTGCCGGTCTATTGGACTATCCGCTGTACCTGGCTATTTCTCCTACCGTCACTCACTGAAATCATGGAAAAACAACACCTCCGGCAATACGCTCTCCAAGCGCAGCATCGCTGTTATTGGCCACAGCTATTTAGTAAAAGACGCCTTTTTCTGCCATGATATCATGAATATGCTGACCTCTCGCGGGATTGCCGTTGTCACGCCGGAACATGTGGACAATAAAGCGCTCTACGCTGAGGCTAAAATATTTGAACCGGATATCTACTGGCAATTGTCGGCAAAGATTGCCGGAGCGGCTCACTTCTTCTGCCGTCAAAGGAATGTTATCGGTATTATTGTGCTGTCAAGTTTCGCCTGCGGCCCTGATTCACTAATGAATGAATATATAACACATCATATATTGAAAAAAAGCGATAAACCTTACATTATTATCAGTATTGATGAACATACGGGAAGTGCTGGTCTTATGACACGGATCGAAGCCTTTTGCGATCTGGTGGAATGGAGAGAAAAACATGAAAGTAGCCTACCCTCATATGGGATATCTGAACATACCCATTGCAAAAATGCTCAGTGACCTTAAAATTGAAACCGCCGAAGTGCCGCCGATTTCCCGCAAGACAATAGAATTAGGCTCGCTTTATTCTCCGGAAGGCGTATGCCTGCCGTATAAAATCAATATGGGAAACTTCCTGGAAGGCATTGAGCGGGGAGCCGACGCTTTAGTCACCATCTGCGGTGCCGGTAAATGCCGCATGGGGTTTTACAATGCCGTACAAAAAATCACGCTGGCGGAAAAAAAACAATTACAATTCTATACCATCAATACAGACAGTCTCTTCCGGGACCTGCACCGGTTTTTATGCACGGCGGCGCCTCATGCCGGATCTTTTTCGGTTATTAAAAGCATCGTCGCAGCAATCCAGATGCTGAAAGCCATCGATGCCACAAACGAGGCAAAAAATTTCTACGGGGCGCGCTCAGCCAATCCCGAAGAAATCATCCATATATTTGACAATGGGCTGCAGCTTTTCAGGGACTGCCGCAAATTCAGCGATATCAGCCGCAGCCGCAATACCGTAATAAACCAAATGCAAAAAATAACCGGTCCTACGGAAATCCAACCGGCAAAAGTCGCCTTGCTGGGTGAATTTTATGTCTTAATGGAACCCCATGTCAATCACAGGATTGAGAATCTGCTGATCAAACAAGGCATAGAGGTCAAAAAATTTGCCTGCACCGGCGATTGGGTCTATTCCAAAACACTGCTCCAGACTTTAGGATTTTATAATGAAGAAAAGGACTGCCTCAGCCAGGCCCGCCCCTATCTAAACTATCACGTAGGCGGCGAGGGCTTAAAATCCGTAGGCAACGCTTTAGCCTGTGCCCGCGGCGGCTATGACGGAGTCATTCATATCTATCCTTTTGGCTGTACACCGGAAATAGTAGCCCAATATGCGCTGAAAAACATTGCCGCCGACTATCATATGCCCTTATTGACACTAAGCCTCGACGAACACTCCAGCGACGTCGGCATCATTACCCGGGTGGAGGCTTTCGCCGACTGCATCAAGCGAAAAGCGGCGCAGAGAATATAGGGATTGGTTCATGGCTCTATTCCCCTCTAGAAAGATAGATGAGACTCGAAACCACGCACTTTGGTTTCGTTAGTCGAATTATGCAAAGCTGGGGTGGCGCGCAGCGACGGGGTGTGTATGGTTCTTGGCTCATTGGCTCATGGAACTTGAAACTTAGAACTTAGGACTTGGAAATTTGGACTTGGTAGTTGGAAATCGGAACTAAATTCTGTCATTGCGAGCGGCAGCGAAGCAATCTCATGACTGCTACGGTCGCCTAGCCAGCGTTGATAACGCCTGGTGAAACAGCCCATCGCTCTTGAAAATCCAGTAAGGCATCTCTCTTTAACGGAAAGATGCCTTACGTTTCTCTTAGCTGCCAGGTACTTTATTACTCCATTTGCCGCAGCGATCCCCCCAGCGGGCCGCTATTTCATTATTAATTTGCAGCTCTATTACTTCACACAAATTCGGACAGCCACTGCATTCAAAGCTATGGGGAATAAAACTGTAATCAACTAAATCAAAGCCGCGAAATGATGTTGGCCGCTCTTCGCTAACCTGCTCTTTCGACAAAAGAGCAGCGCCAATAGCGCCCATAACATTATAATGGGGCGGAACAACAACCGGACAGCCAAGAGCTTCTTGAAAAGCCCGCTTCATCCCCTGATTCGCCGCTACCCCGCCCTGAAACAGGATAGGAGCCTGAATGTTCTTGCCCTTGCCGACATTATTTAAATAATTGCGTACCAATGCCTGGCACAGACCGTTTAAAATATCGGCAATTTGATGTCCGGTCTGCTGTTTGTGAATCATATCCGACTCGGCAAATACGGCACAGCGCCCGGCAACACGCACCGGCGTCGTTGACTCTAAAGCGCGGCTGCCAAAATTCTCAATCGGCATATTGAGCCGCGCCGCCTGTTGATCCAAAAATGATCCCGTTCCGGCGGCACATACTGTATTCATAGCGAAATCAGTGACGACGCCATTACGGATAATGATAATTTTAGAATCCTGGCCACCGATCTCAAGGATCGTCTGTACGTCAGGCACAATATGCATAGCCGCCACCGCATGGGCGGTAATTTCATTTTTAACGGAATCGGCCCCAAGGACGACTCCTGCCAAATGCCGGCCGCTGCCGGTTGTCCCTACGCCGGAAACCGTCACGCCGGGATTATGCTCCCTGATCTGCTTAAGACCATTTTGCACAGCCTCAATCGGCCGGCCCTGCGTCCGTATATATAACGTATCGATTACTTCCCCTTGATTGCCAAGCATGGCGACATTGGTGCTGACCGAACCAACATCAATTCCCAGGAAAACTTCCATTCCGATTCCTCCTTTGACACGGCGAACTCTATTATTATGCCCTTTTAACAAAAAAATAATGCCGCTTTTGCACCAAGGCAATTATATAAATTACTGAATATGTAAATAATATGAATATTGCTATTCAGAAAGAGGCGAATGAAATTTGACGGTACGAATCGGTATACCGCGAGGATTACTCTACTACCAGTACGGAGCACTGTGGGAAAGATTTTTGCAGGGACTGGGGGCTGAAGTTGTCGTTACCGGCGATACTTCCAAAGCAACTCTGGATTGCGGCAGCGTATTGGATGATGTATGTCTGCCGGTGAAAGTTTATTTCGGACACATTTATGAATTAGCCGCCAGGAATGTCGATTATTTATTCACCCCACGGATCATCAGTGTTGCCGCCAGACAATACTGCTGCCCCAAAATTATCGGCATGCCGGATATTTTACACAGCAATATGGAGCAGCTGCCGCCGCTGCTGGATATAAATGTAAACCTTCACCAAAATGGGTGCAGCCTGTATCAGGCGGTTATAGCCGCGGGCCGCAGGCTGGGGAAAAATCCGCTATTCAGCCTGTATGCCTGGCATAACGCCTGGCAGAACCACCGAAGGGAGCAGCCTTTTTTTTGTCCCTGCCGGACAGACCGGCAGCGAATCGGCCTGATCGGCCATTCCTACATCATCCACGATCATCAAATCAGCATGAATGTAATTGACAAGCTGAGCAACCTTGGCTTTGAAGTGATTACACCTGATATGGTCAGCCTTTGCCAGGCCGCCGCTGCTGCTAAGACACTAAACAAAAAAATTTTTTGGTCGAACAGCCACCATATGGCCGGTGCTGCCTTGACCTTGATACAGTCAACACCTCCGGTTGACGGGCTGATTTTTATGACTTCTTTTGCCTGCGGGCCGGATGCCTTAATCGGTGAACTGATAAAGCGGCGGGCTCATGCACTCAATATCCCCTGCATGCTATTAACAGTAGATGAACATACGGCTGAAGCCGGCTTTGTAACCAGGCTGGAAGCCTTTACCGACATGCTGAGCCGGAGGCGGCAGCCATGTTGATTACTTTCCCCCACATGGGAGATATGAGCATCGTCCTGAAAACGTTATTTAATGGTCTTGGACGCCAAGTATCCGTTCCGCCGCCGATTTCCAAGCGAACCTTGGAACTTGGCATGAAATATTCCCCGGAGACCGTCTGCCTCCCGTTTAAAGTGAATGTAGGAAACTTTATCGAAGCCCTTGAACAAGGGGCCGATACCATTGTGACCTGCGGCGGGGTCGGCCCCTGCCGGTTAGGCTACTACGCCGAAATACAGCGGAGCATTCTTCAAGATCTGGGGTTTCGGTTTGATATGATTGTGGTCGAGCCCGCTATCACCAATATCTTAAAAAACTTGCACCGGGTCGCGCCTAAGCAGAGTCTGCCGAATATCTATTCGGCCTTTCGTCTGGCAACCGCCAAAATGAATACACTGGATAGTCTGCAGCAAAAAGTATACCGCCTGCAGCCGCGGGAAATAAATCCGGGAGAGGCGGATTCTGTCCGACTGCAAGGAGTCCGGGAAATCGACACGGCCGAAACTCTGACAGCATTAGCCGCCGTCCGGCAGGAAACGGAAAGCAAGTTGGACAGCGTCAAACTCCGCTCCGGCATTCAGCCGCTGCGGATCGGTATCGTGGGCGAAATTTATGTCATGCTGGAACCTTTTATGAACCAGGACTTAGCCAGTCATTTGGGAAACATGGGAGTAGAAGTACATCAAACCATGTTTCTCAGCGATTATGTAAATGGTCATTTGTTCAGAAAACAAGAATATCTAAAACTATTTCAGCACCTTGCCGCTTTAGCACAGCCATATCTTCGCCACACCATAGGCGGTCACAGCTTAAAAAGCATTGGTCATACGGTCAATATGGGCCGGAAAAACTTCGACGGCGTCATTCATATATTTCCCTTTACCTGTATGCCTGAAATAGTTGCGAAAAACATCCTGCCTAAAGTCAGCAGCGACGCAAATATCCCTGTGCTGTCGCTGACTTTCGATGAACAATCCGGCGAAGCCGGGTTAATGACCCGTTTGGAAGCCTTTGTTGACTTATTGAAATACCGGCGTTCCAGCCAAACCGCTGCTGATCCCGATTAATCCGTTTTCTCCTGGGATGAAGACTGATTCCGTTCCCCTGCCGGACTTCTCCGGCTGCTGATAAACAGCTGGCCCTTGGAATCAATCACCGCGTAAGTCACCTGGGAGGGATGAGCGATATTGCGATCCACCAGCTGCTGTTCCAGCCAGGCCCGGGAACGGTTTTGCTTATCTAAATTTTCTTCAATGATTTGTCCGTCCATGATGATCTCCACCGGTAAAGCAGGATCAGCCAAATGAATGTTAAAGTCGGTCTTAGTCAGCGGCTGATAGTCCGATTTCTTGATCACGCTTAATTCCCCGGTTGTTTCCACAATAGCGTATTGCACCTCGGACACATCGAATATTCCTTTCTCCCGCAGCTTGCCGCTTAACTCATCCAGGTCAAACCGCATGCCCCGCATATTTTCCGCGATGATATGCCCGCTTTTAATCACAACCGTCGGTGAACCTTCAATTATTTTTCGCAGCGGCCGGCTTTTTATCGTAACAAAGGATAAAGAATAGGTAAGAACAATAAACAACACCAAATCATAATAATGGCTCCATAACTTTTCCGGATCTGTGGAGAGAATACTGCCGGCAATCGAACCAATAGTAATACCGCTAATATATTCGTAAAAAGTCAATTGTCCCACTTGGGTTTTACCCAATATCCGGGTAAAAATTAATAAACTAAAAAACACCATGGCAGTTTGCCATGTATCACGAAATATTCCCTGCCATTCCATAAACCGACGGCCTCCCCTCAATGCATATATTATAGGCTGAACAAAATAACGGAAAATTATTACACAATTTCTTTGTTTCCACTCACCATTTCATGACCAGCCGAATACTAATATTAGAGAGAAACGTATAGGAGGTTAGGGGAATGGAGCAAGAGGAAAGAAAAAAGCTCTGCAACTATCATTTGGTGCATGTACACAGCTATTCAACCCAAACCGGCGTCGCCAACGACCATCAGCATGTAATTATGAGTGTAAGCGGTCCAAAAATTACAGCCGACGGATCGCATATACATGTTCTTAAAGGCCGGACCGACTTTCATATTGATCACTGGCATTCCTATGAAGTAGAAAGCGGACCCGCTCAAGTTCAGCCCGACGGACGCCATTGCCATTATTTTCAGGGAGTCACCTCCGTAGATTTAAACCACTCTCATCCTTATTCCGGCGTAACGGGACTAACCTTTGATGTAGGCGCCGATGACCGGGACGATGATGATGACGATGACTATAACTATATGCCGACAAAAGCCGGACAAAAATATAAATACGGTCACCGGGAATAGCTTGTTTTCTGAAAAAAGGCTGAGAGATATCATCCCTCAGCCTTTTTTCAGTATCTTTTCCAGCTTCCAGCCACCCTGGCCGTCAAGCTGGAGCCGCCGAGAATGGTATTTTTGCAAGGAAGGACGATGACCTACACTAATCACTGCCGTTCGCGGCAATTTCCCCAGCAGCAATTCATATACCCATCGCTCCGTAGCTTCGTCCAGCGCGGAAGTTACTTCGTCAAGGAATAGCCAGTCCGGTTTTAGCAGCAGCATCCGTACGAAAGCGATCCGCTGCTGCTCCCCCAGAGAAAGAACCTGGCCCCAATCCATTGTTAGTTCCAGTTTATCCGCTAAATAAGGTAACCGGCAGTCTGCCAACTGCTCCAGCAGCTCCCTGTCTTCTACCGGCCTGGCTGCTCCCGGATACAGCAGAACCCGGCGAAACTGATCCACCGGCATATAGGGGCGCTGGGGTATAAACAAAACCTTTGCTCCCCTGGGGACCCGGATACATCCGTCAGCATAAGGCCAAAGTCCGGCCAGCACCCGAAGCAGTGTGCTTTTGCCGCAGCCGGAAGGGCCGGCGACCAACAGCCGCTCTCCCGGCCGAAAGCTGACGGTCATATCCTGTATGAGGCGATAACCATCCGGTCGAAAAACAGTAACATGATCCCCGGCAAACTTCTCTTCCTGCTTGTACTGCCGTTTCATTTTATAATGAGTTTCTTCTTGCCGAACCGCCTCCATATACACCAAAAAGTTATTAAGCCGGTTGACGACAGCACGCCACTGGGCCAAGCGGGTGAAACTGTCGATGATAAACGAAAACCCGGTTTGAACCTGATTATAGGCGTCAATAATTTGAAACATTTGGCCCAAATGAATTTGATTGCGAAAATAACGGGGTGAAGCAACCAGCACGGCAAAAATCACGCCAATTTTGGAATAGCCTGTCGTCAGCCACATCAACTTTTTGCGCAGCCGGATAATGTGAGTATAATTGAAAACGATTTGTTTGAATTGCTGCAGACAGTTTCTTTTTTCCTGCAACTCGCCGCCATATAAAGCAATACTCTCCGCATGATCCCGAACACGCACCAGACTATAGCGAAAGTCGGCTTCATAGCGCTGCTGATCATAATCCAGCCTGACCAGCGGCCGCCCCATCTTTACTGTCCAGTAAGTACCAATGATCGCATAAACCAAAGCCGCCCAAACCAAATAGCCGTAAATCGGTACTTCCAGCCCTCCCGCCGATAAAAAGATCACCCCGGATAAATCCCATAAAATCAGAACAAAAGAAAAAACTGTCGCCGCATCCTGGAGGAAATCCAAGGTAAGCCGCAGAGTAAGATGAACAAACATTTCAATGTCCTCACTAATCCGCTGATCCGGATTATCCGCCGCATTCCCGGCGATAAGCTGCAAGCGGTAGTACGTTTTTTGCCCCAGCCAGTCGGATAAGTAATAATCCGTCAGCCAGCGGCGCCAATGAATATGCAGCAGCATCCGGGCATACAGCTGATACCCTTTTACGATCACAAACAATCCGGCCAGCCCGGCAAACCTCACAATCGCATCCATAAATCCGTCATAATTATAGTCCTGAATGACCTGATAGAAAAATCCCTGCCACACATTCAACTGTACGGCAATGTACACGACCCCTAAATTCAAGCCAATCACCAGCAATAGCAGCCGCCATGCCGACAGCTTCTCCGCTGAAAGCCAGTAAGCCCGGCCAATTCTCCAGGCGCTTCGCAGCACGAAGCCTCGCTTCACTCGCCTCACCCACCTCCCTATGTTATATTTTACCGCTGCTCCCAGCATGACAGCAGCGGCAAAAAAAAAAGAACCCCTGCTCACTGCAGAGGCTCCTTTCTCACTTATTTCAGGCTGATTGCTTCGCCGTTTAATATCTTTTTCATATTCTTCATCGGGCACATCTTACCGCACATGGTACAGGTATCTTCGCATTCCGGCTTCGATTCCGCCCGGTAGCGTCCGGCTTTTTCCGGATCAATGGACAGTTCAATCATCCGGGGAAAATTGCTGTCGGTTCTGGCGGCGCTCATTGCGTTGTCCCAGTCCCGTGCGCCGGGTATTCCTTTGGCAATATCGGCCGCATGCGCCGCGATCCGGGCGGCAATAATCCCCTCCTTCATATCATCCAGGTTGGGCAGCCGCAAATGTTCGGCTGGCGTCACATAACAAAGAAAATCGGCGCCGCTGGCAGCGGCGATGGCACCGCCGATAGCGCTGGTAATATGGTCGTAACCGGGAGCAATATCCGTCACCAATGGCCCCAGCACATAGAACGGCGCTCCATGGCACAATTTCTTTTCCAGCATCATATTGGCGGCAATTTCATTCAAAGCCATATGTCCGGGGCCTTCGATCATAACCTGGACATTTCTGGCCCAGGCCCGTTTGGTCAATTCGCCCAATGTAATTAACTCTTCAATCTGAGCCGCATCGGTAGAATCCTGGGTCGATCCGGGACGACAGGCATCCCCCAGGCTCAGGGTAATATCATATTCTTCGCAAATATCCAGCAGCCGATCATAATATTCGTAAAACGGGTTTTCCTTCTTATTCAGCTCCATCCAGGCAAACAGCAACGAACCGCCCCGGGAAACAATATTGGTCAGCCGTTTGTTTTTCTTCACCCGTTCGGCGGTATTCCGGTTCATGCCGCAGTGAATGGTCATAAAATCCACACCGTCTTCGGCATGACGTTCCACCACTGAGAAAAACTCATCCACAGTAATCTCTTTCAAATCCTTATTCAGCATTCCGACCGCATCATACATCGGCACAGTGCCGATCATAGCCGATGAAAAATCAACCAATTTCCGCCGAAACGATTGAGTTTGTCCGTAACAGCTTAAATCCATGATAGCCTCTGCCTTTAATTCAATTGCCTTCCTAACCTTCTCCATCTCGCCGTCAATATCGCAGCAGTCTTTCGACACTCCCAGATTCACATTGATTTTTGTCCGTAATCCCGCTCCTACACCTTCCGGATCCAGGCTGGTATGATTTTTATTGGCAGGAATGACCACTTTCCCCTCTGCCACTAAATTTCTTAGAACCGCTGCCTCCATGTTTTCTTTTTTGGCCACAGTCCGCATTTGGTCCGTAATGATTCCCTTTTTGGCAGCATCCATTTGTGTGGTATAATTCATTCTGTTTTCCCCTTTTTCATTTTTTATAAAACTCACAGCCAATTCGTCCAATCATACAAAAAAGCTTACCAACGGTAAGCTTTTTCCTAACTCTGCAAAGCTTCCCTACGGTGGAATTACCCACATCAGGTGTAAGGGTTGGAATAAATCCTCTCAGCCATTAAGCGCCCCTAGCCAATCTTCTATTGTAAGAATATTGTACAACATTTTCCACAAGCTGTAAACAAAAATCGTATAGTC
>JBDKTO010000057.1 GCA_039680175.1 Veillonellales bacterium
ACCAGCAGGACGTTTACAACCTTTCCCAAAATGCAGAGAAACACCGATAAGCGAATCGTTCTCTTTTGCCCTCATTGCATCCCTATATAATTCTTCTAGTGTCATTTTGCCTCCTTCTTAAACTCAACACTTTTCATTAGTCTATTTAACGCTTTTACTAACATTTTTTGGAACCATTTTGCTGATTTAATATCTGAAAAATCCCTGCCTACAAGGAATGATTGATTGTCTATTTTTAAGGAAAGAATATAAAAATTTCTTCCGAACTGGTCTTTGTTTTTCTGTATATTCGTATATTGGTTTTTGATTTCAGATAACTTCATTGTCCACCTTCTTAAACTCCAAAACATTAGTTTTTCTCGGCACTGCATCCTGATAAAGCTGTCTGGACTGTTCGTCACTGGTGGAGGATAGCATATTATTTTGGATTGGCAAGGTCATTTTGGTTATACTCTATTACAATTTCCCGTCAAAATTGGTTATGTTCTGTGACAAAGTATCGGCAATCATCAAATCTGCCGAGAGTTTGTGCTTATTTTGCAACAACTGGTGGAGGTGTCCATGCGTGATTTTAAGGGGTTAACATACCCACCAAAGTTTTGCGTTCAACTACTACCGACACCACTCGGTTCTTCTTTGGCACTGACTCCCCTGCATGGTGGGGTCTTGGGTTCTTTGTCCTTCACACCCCCATGTTATTTACTCCTTAACCACGAAGCCATTGCAGAGAAGAAGTTTTCGGGGTTGAAGAGCCATGCAACAAAATCTTGCTGAGCAATCCCCTTGCATTTCATAACAGCGAAATCACTCATTGATTGCTGATAAAAATGCTCCCATTCACAACCGCAATCATCATTCATCTTCTCCACGCACAGGCTGGCATCGTTGGAGTCGAAGTTGATAATAAAACCGCTATCTGGGTTATAATAACATTTATCTAGGTTTCCTATATTACCATAACCGAACTTCCACACCATATACTCCGCTATCAACTGCTTATCTTCTGGTGATAACATTTTAAACTCATTATTCTGGCTTGCCAGTGACCATATCTTGTAGCCAATTTCTTCGGCAATCTATGTGGACTGTAAATTTAGATATGGTTAAATAAATTAACCTTCCAGACCAATATCTTGTAAACATAAAAAATAACCACGGATTATTCTTATCATAATCAAAATGCAGACTGCCCATCAATATTCTTTTCCAGTTCATTTCCCCTCCCGTTCTTCCCGACTAAGGCCATCGTATTCGTATTTGTCGCAATAATGAGATTTTGGGTGTTTAATGATTATCGTCCCCTTGACAGCGTAGCATGATTGCGATTCGGCTTTGCAATTCCCGCAACACTTACTGTCCTCAAACCGCCGCAGGAGTTCGTTCCAACAATTTGTAATTGCCATTTTGCCGATAAGGTCAACAGCATCAGAGTTGATAACCAATTTCATCCCATGTTCCAGTTCTTCCACGCTCATGTCTTTCATTATTCCCCCTCGGTAACATTCAGTCCATTTATCCCCAAAAAGCGTGGATTATTCCCGTTCACGCACATACCTACCAACTCTATGAGTGGCCTTTTTGGTTCTATAAGCAAATCCATTAAAGTATTTTGCGGCTTCCCGACACGCATCTCGGCTATCAAGTATAATTAACGGAATCCAGATAGCTCCTTCCTTTCTTTCGAGAACGTATATCGGCTTCACTTCACACCCTTAATATGCCCTTTTTTCGTGCGAGGATGCCCCGTAAGCGACTCTTTTGGCTTAATCGGCCTACATTTGCTATGTTGCCTCTCCCACGCCTTAGCCTTCTTGTCGGCATATTTCAAATCGTCCGTCTCTATCCGGTAAATTGCTCCGCAGACACAGACTCGTTCAAGGGGGGTCATGCCGCCTTTGCCCCTTTCGCCAACTTTAGAGCTTCAATGGCTTTTTTATAATCTTGTGCGCTAATTTCTGATAAATCCGCTACGCCCATGTATTTCAGGAATTTATCTAGCTCAACTCCCTTGTCTATAATAATGCCGTTCAGGGTGGTCTGCTGTTCGAGTGTGATAAGGTCAGGATAACGGTTAGGGGTGACTTCCGGTTTCTTAACCGATGACCCTGCAGCCCATTCAGTCACCAGAACGCCGCTTTCCTCACAAAGCAGTTTGCCGGACGGGAACATGACTTTATGTTGTTCCTGTAATTTGATAGGTTGTGGGATTCCTGGTTTGTCGGCGGTCAGCAAAAACGATAC